>JALQUQ010000486.1 GCA_023263735.1 Paracoccaceae bacterium
AGGCTCTTCGACCAACGCAACCGGGTTCCAGTTGGCGGGCAGGGGGGTGGGGCGGGTGATCGTCACCCGGTCCAGCCGCAAATCGCTCACCCCCCGGGCATAAAGCGCGGGCAGCCCGCCGGGATAGGGCACCAGCCCCACCACGCGCCCATCCGCCCCCAGTCGCCACGCATTGGGCCGCCCCGGAGCGCCCGGCATCTCGGCCAGATCGGCCGGTGTCGGGCGCAAGTCCTGCGATTGGGCCGTGCCCAAGGGGCCTTCCTCTTGGCCAAGCGTGATGTCGGCCAGCATCACATCGGCAATCAGCCCGGGGCGTTCGGCCCACAGGTTGACCGCGCCCTGATGGGTGCCGGTGATCGCCTCGACCACCAGCCCCCGGATCTCTCCCGCCGGGCGGGCGCTCCGCCGATCCAGCGCAATCACGCTCAACGCCTCGCCCGAGCCCCAAAACCCGTCGGGCGTTTCGGTGCAGGCCACATCGATCCGCGAAAACCGCACGTTCCGCATCGCCCCACCATCGCGCGAAAACAGGCCCAGCGCGCGGTTTGACGCCTCGACCCGGCAGTCCTCAAAGACGATATCGGTGAAATCGGCAAAGGATTCCGTCCCCAGTTTCAGCGCGCAAGACCGGCTTTCCACCACGCAATCGCGCACCCGAATGTCCACACAGGCCGAAGCCGGGGCCCCATCGGTGCGCGCGCTGGTTTTCAGCACGATCCCGTCATCGGCGGTTCGAAACACGCTGCGGCTGACCCGCACATGTCGGCAGCCATCAATCACCAGACCATCGGTGTTGGGCATCCGGCGGTTGTTGTCGACATGGGTGTCGGTGATCTCGACATCGGCGCAATCGATCAGATGCAGCGTCCACATCGGGCTGTCGCTGACCCGCAGCCCCCCGCCAATCCGCACCCCTTTGCACCCATCCAGCACCAGAACACGCGGGCGCAACCGCGCTGGGATCAGCGTTCCCATCACCGCATCCGAGCCGATGGAAAACGCCGCCGATCCCGCGCATCGGATCATCCCCGGGCCCGAGATCGTCAGATCCTCGGCCCCATGGGCCACGATCATCGCCCGCGTGCTGTCTTCGGCCATGACGCGGGTTTCCGTCTGGGCAAAGGCCGCATAATCGGGCGCAAAGATCAGCTCGGCCCCTTGGTCCAGATGCAATTCGGTGTGCGACCGCAACCGCAGCCCGCCGCACAGATGCTGCCCCGCGCGCAGCGTCACCCGAACCGGCCCCTCGGCCGCCCGGTCCAGCGCGGCCTGAATCCGGGTGGTGGTGAGTGCCATATCCTGGGCGGCCAAGGCCGTGATTTCGATGTCGTGCCGATGGTTCGCGGGGCTGTGCATGAAACCTGCGCCTTTTCGTGTTGCGGTCGTTTCCCTGTCTATCCGGCCCGGTTGGCCCATTCAACGGCGCTGCCCATCCTGCCCGGGGCCGTCGGGGGCCATTCCCCCCTTGCAATACGCGATTTGTCTTCCATGATCGCAGCCACCATAACCCGCTGTTTCCCCTTTGCTTTGGTTGCGCGCCATGACCCAAGACGCCAGATTTCCCGTCCTGCCCGGCCAGACGGTCACGGCCTTTGCCTTGGGCCCGCTGCATCAAACCTATTTCCCCGGCCTTCCCCGCGCGTTCTCCCGATACCGTCACTTACCGCTTTGTGAACGGGTTCACCGATGTTGGCACCCTGCCATGCCGGATTGCGGTGCTGGAGCAGATCGCCACGCGCCGTGTGGACTTTGCCCCCGATCCGACCGACACGGCGATCAACCTTCCCGGGTTCAATCGGCGGTTAGAGTTTTCGGGCTTTTGGCACCGCCCCACGCGGCTGGCGCGCTGGGCACGCACGCGGTTGATCCCGCATCGGGCGGGGGTGCATCGCTTTCGGCTGGAAACCTGTGGCGGGGCGCATCTGTGGGTTGACGGAGCGGGGGTCGCCGCCTTTGAACCCTATACCCGCAACAGCCCTTCGGCGACCGAGATAACGCTGACCCTCCCGCCCCAAGGGGCCGAGCTGGTGTT
>JALQUQ010000487.1 GCA_023263735.1 Paracoccaceae bacterium
TGTTTGCGTTCACCTGATCAATGGTCGGGAAGACGGCAGCTTCATAGGCAGCAGCCGGGGGCAGGGCATCCAGCAGCTCTTGCGGGATCTTGCCAGCAGCGGCCATGGCGTTGAACCGGGCCGGGTGGCAATAGCCCTTCAGCCACAGCGTCTGACCTTCATCGCTGTAGAGGTATTCCATCCACAGTTTGGCGGCATTCGGATGCGGCGCATAGGCGCTGATCGCCTGAACATAGACGCCCGCCAGAACACCGGTCTTCGGAACGACGATTTCAACCGGCGGGTTGCCAGCCAAGGTGTCTTTCCACGACAGCGCGTTATAGTCCCATGCCACGACGATCGGGGTGGTGCCCTGTGCCAAGGTGCCAGCCTTGCCGATGACCGGAACAAAGTTGCCAGCCTCGTTCAGCGCCTTGAAGTAATCCAGACCGGCTTTGCCTGCCGCTTCGCCCGGTTCCGCACCGGTCGACATGCCCGCCGCCATCACACCCAGAATCGCCTGGTTCGAGGCGCGCGGGTCGCCGGCCAAGGCCACTTGGCCCGCATATTCCGGCTTCATCAGATCGGCCCAATCGGTCGGGGTGTTTTCGACCAGATCCTTGTTCACGATCATCGACATCACGCCGTAATAATCGCCGTACCAGTAGCCATCGGCATCTTTGATGGCATCCGGAATCTCGTCCCAAGTCGAAACCTTGTACGGCTGGATCAGGCCCTCTTCCTTGGACGACGGGCCAAAGGCCAGACCGACGTCGATCACATCGGGGGCCTGCGGGCCAGCATTGTCCTTGTTGGCCTTGATCGCTTCGATCTCATCGGCCGAACCTGCATCTGGGTTCAGTTCGTTGACAGCGATTTCCGGATATTTGGCCTTGAAGCCCTCGATCACAGCGCCATAGCCGCACCAGTCATGCGGCAGGGCGATGGTGGTCAGCATGCCCTCGGCCTTGGCGGCTGCAACCAGCTCGTCCATCGATTGGGCGCTGGCAAGGGTCGACGACATCATCACGGCAAGGCTGACGCCTGCGCAAAGAATACGTTTGGTCATATGGATCTCTCCCGGTTTCAAAAGTTAGGCCCGCTTGTCCTTGCCGCTTTCGTTCATGACGAAAACGTTGCGCGGTTTGTAACAGAAGCGTAACGGCGGCTTGGCGAGTCTGGCAAGCCGTCGTATCGCGGGATCGTAACAATTTTTTCACAAGATCGCCGTCTGAAACGATCAGATTAATATTTGCGCATCCCTTGGCGCACAGCTTTGTTACACTTGACCCAGCGGCATCTTGCGCCGGGGCCAAAGCTTTGGCATGTGCGCGTATCAACCCTTGGAGGTCAGCATGGATTACGGCAAATCGGGCAATGCCAAAAGCGGCAAGAACACGCCCCGCCACCGCGAACACAACGAACATGGCACCAACAAAACCCCCTTTGGCAACAAAACCGCCAAAGAAGAATTGCTGGCCCGCATGAAAGCCGCCGCCGAGGCGCGCAAGAAAGAAGACTAAGCCTTACTTGGCCCGGGTGGGGCGGTCAAAGACCTTGCGCCCCATCAGGCTGGCCACCAGATCGACCATCAGCCGGGCCGTCATGCCCCGGTCGTCCAGAAACGGGTTCAGCTCCACCAGATCCAGACTGGTGACCAACCCGGATTCGTGCAAGAGCTCCATCACCAGATGCGCCTCGCGAAAGGTCGCTCCCCCCGGAACCGTGGTGCCCACCGCCGGGGCGATGGAGGGGTCCAGAAAATCCACATCCAGACTGACATGCAAAAGCCCCTGCGCCGCTTGGACCTTGTCCAGAAAGGCGCGCAGCGGTTTGACGATGCCGTGTTCATCCAGCACCCGCATGTCATGGATGGCGATGTCATGATCCAAAAGCGCCGCATGTTCCGCCGGATCGACCGACCGGATGCCATAAACGCAAGGCTTTGGCCGAAGCCGAAGCCATCCGCGCCATGATGAATGCACCCAAAAAAGTGCTGACAGCCAAGAAGGACGAGCCCAAGAAAGAAGAGCCCAAAGCTGCTGTCAA
>JALQUQ010000488.1 GCA_023263735.1 Paracoccaceae bacterium
GTGGCCGAAGAACCACAGGATGTGCTGGTAGAGGATCGGGTCACCGCCGCCTTCGGGCTGGAAGAAGGTGGTGCCAAAGTTACGGTCGGTCAGCAGCATGGTGATCGCGCCCGCCAGAACCGGCAGCGACAGAAGGATCAGCCACGAGGTGACAAAGATCGACCAGGCGAACAGCGGAACCTTGTGGAGCGTCATGCCCGGGGTGCGCATGTTCAGGAAGGTGGTGATCATGTTGATCGCGCCAAGGATCGACGACGCACCCGACAGGTGGACGGCGAAAATGGCGAGGTCCATCGAATAGCCGCCTTCGTTGGTCGACAGCGGCGGGTACAGAACCCAACCCACGCCCGAACCCAACTGGCCGTTGCCGCCCGGCGTCAGGACCGATGCCACGGCCAGCGAGGTGCCAGCGACATACATCCAGTACGACAGGTTGTTCATCCGCGGGAACGCCATGTCCGGCGCGCCGATTTGCAGCGGCATGAAGTAGTTGCCGAAACCGCCGAACAGCGCCGGAATAACCACGAAGAACATCATCAAGATGCCGTGGGCGGTGATCATCACGTTCCAGAGGTGGCCGTTGGGCGTGCACTGGTCAGTGGTGGTGGCGACCAGGCGCGCACCTTCTGCGCACATGTATTGCACGCCGGGGTGCATCAGCTCCATCCGCATGTAGACGGTGAAGATGACCGAAATCAGACCGACGAGGCCCCCGGTAAAGAGGTAGAGGATCCCGATGTCTTTGTGGTTGGTCGACATGAACCAACGCGTGAAAAACCCACGCTGGTCATGGTCGTGGCCATGAATGGCTGCGTCCGCCATAGGCGTCTCCCGTTTCTTGTTGTACGCGCGGGACAATACCCGCGCGATGTTCCCTTCCACCCTCCTCCTGGACGGAGTCGGGGCGACACAAAGGGTAATAGCCCTTGGGAACCGGGTCGGCAACGGCGGAAATTGATTTAGATCAAGATGAAACGTCGCAGCCTGCCAAAGGTCGATGCCGGGCAAACAGCGGGTTGGGGCCCAGGTGTGGGTTGAGAATATTGATTGATATCAGGTGGTTGAGTTGTTTTTTGGCGCGGGTCCGATACGGGTTGGTCGCAAAAATCGCGAATTTCGGCCCGGTTGATGTGGGGGCTTTGTGGCGGCTCTGCAACCTTGGCCCGGCGGAATTTGTGGATTGGGGGGGGCGAAATCGGGCTACCGCGGCGGATTTCGGCCCCGACCTGTTCCTAGGCCTGATGTTTCGGCAGGCCGTTCAGGGCCGCGATGAAATCGACCAGATGGGGCACGTAATCTTCGGGCCCGTCGCCACCGGTGGCATGGGCCAGCGCAAAGCTGTTCTTGACCGCATTGCCCACCGGATTGGCCAGACGCACGGAATCGGCCATCGATTCCAGATAGCGCAGGTCTTTCAGGGCGTTTGACAGGGTAAAGCGATGCGCCTCGCGGTTGCCATCGATCGTGTAGCCCATGAAGGTTTGGTAAAAGCCGCAATCCATTCGGCTGCCCCGGATGACGCTGTCGAATTGCTGCGGAGAAATCCCGACCTTGCGCGCAAGGGCCAGCGCCTCGGCATAGATCGACGCATAACCCAAGGACAGGAAGTTGTTCAAAAGTTTCATCTTGTGGCCCGATGCGGGGGCCCCCAGATGGCGGATCGATTGCGCCCAGGCCGCCAGCACCGGCTGAACCCGCTGAAAGCCCGCGTCCGAGGCCCCGACCATGGTCGACAGGGTGCCCGCCGCGGCGTTTACCGGCGTTCCGCCCAAGGGGGCATCCACCATCTCATGCCCGGCCGCCGCCAGATCACCCGCCAGCCGTTCGGTGGAAACCGGGTCCGAGGTGGAGCAATCGATGATCACGCTGCCCGGTTGCAGATGGGGGAGGAGCTTGGCCACGACCTCTTCGACCTGGGGGGAGCCCGGGGCGCAGATGTGGATCACCGTTGCCGCCGCCGCGAGCGCGGCAAGATCGGCCGCTTCGCCCGCGCCTTTGGCCAACAAGGCCTCGACCGGGGCGCGGT
>JALQUQ010000489.1 GCA_023263735.1 Paracoccaceae bacterium
GGACGATGATGGTCAACCCAGATTTCGTCATGATTGCAAAGGCTTATGGCATGCATGGCGAGCGGGTGGAGCGGACCGAGGATTTCGCCGCCGCTTTTGAGCGGGCCCTGAACAGCCCCACCGGCGCGGTGCTGGATCTGAACACCAGCCCCGAAGCCCTGACCCCGCGCATGTCGCTGAGCGCGATCCGGGCAGCGGCGCAAAAGGCCCAATCCTGAGGGGGGCACCCGGCGTGCACTGCGCGTACACCCCCTGTACACCCCCCGTACCGACGCAATCGCCCTGCGACAAAGGCACAATGGCGGGCGGCGGCGCGGCGCGTTAGGCTGGTGAAAACGCGGGACCAAGAGGAGGGGACCGGGGGTGGGAGCGATCATCAGCGGGCGCGGGCAGCATATCGAACGGGTGATCCGCTCGGTCACCTCGGGGAGCGAGGCGGCGCGGTCGCGGCTGGCGGCCAGTTGGCAGCGATCCTTTCGGATGCACGGGCTGGACCCGGCGCGCGCCCCCAAGCCAAGCCCGCAAGACACCCACCGCCTGCGCCTGCGCCGCGACGAATTGGGCGGTATGCTGCGGGTGGCCGCGCCCCGGCTGGACGAGCTTTTGTCGATGGTCGGCCATTGCGGCTGTGGCATCGTGCTGACCGATGCCGAGGGGCTGATCATCGACAGCCGCGCGAGCACGGGCGATGCGGGGGCCTTTGCCTCTTGGGGCCTGACCCCCGGCACGGATTGGAGCGAAAGCGCGCGCGGCACCAATGGGATTGGCACCTGTCTGGCCGAACGCCGGGCGGTGACGATTCACCGCGATCAGCATTATCTGGCCGACCATATCGGGATGAGCTGCATTGACGCCCCCGTCTTTGGGGCCGATGGCACGCTGGTCGCGGCGTTGGATGTGACCTCGGCCCGCGCCGATCAGACCGAGGGCTTTAACCGGCTGATCGAGGCGATGGTGACCCAAGTGGCGCGGCAGATCGAAAGCGATCTGTTCCGCCAAAGCTTTGCCAAGGCGCGGATCGTTCTGACGGAATCCGCCGACAGTTTGGGGGCCAGCCTGTTGGCGGTGAATGGCGACGATCTGGTGATCGGCGCCACGCGAGAGGCGCGGCGGGCCTTTGGTCTGGCGGCAGAGGGGCCGGTTGCGCCGCGCCCGGTGGGCGATCTGTTGGGCCAAGGGGCCGAGGGTCTGGACGGGGCCGAGCGGAGCGCGGTGATGCAGGCGCTGGCCCGCAGCGGCGGCAATGTGAGCGAGGCCGCGCGGTCGCTGGGATTGGGCCGGGCCACGCTGTATCGCCGGATGAAACGGCTGGGGATCGAGGAAAGTCGGGGGCAAGTGTCTCAGCCCTGAGACAGGTGGGGCGTCTGCGCCCTGCCCGCCCGCTATGCCTGATCTGCGGGCTGGGAATACTGGGCCTATTCGGGTGGCAGGAGGGCCGCCCCTATAGGAGGACTTCCCATGAATGAGATGACATCCGTTGATCTGACCCTGACCTCGCCGTTTAAGGCGAAGTACGACAACTTTATCGGTGGCAGGTTTGTGGCCCCGGTGAATGGCCGCTATTTCGACAATATCACGCCCATCACCGGCGAAGTCGTCGGCCAGATCGCGCGGTCGGATGCGGCTGATATCGAACTGGCGCTGGATGCGGCCCATGCGGCGCGCGAGGCTTGGGGCAAGACCTCGGCCGCGCATCGGTCGAACCTCTTGTTGAAAATCGCCGACCGTCTGGAGGAAAATCTGGATGTGCTGGCGCGCGCCGAAACCTGGGACAACGGCAAGCCGATCCGCGAAACGATGGCCGCCGACATCGTGCTGGCGGTCGATCATTTTCGTTACTTCGCAAGCGTCATTCGCGCGCAGGAAGGCGCGCTTTCGGAAATCGACAACGACACCGTCGCCTATCATTTTCATGAGCCGCTCGGCGTTGTCGGTCAGATCATTCCGTGGAATTTTCCGATCCTCATGGCGGCGTGGAAACTGGCGCCGGCGTTGGCTGCCGGCAATTGCGTCATCCTGAAACC
>JALQUQ010000048.1 GCA_023263735.1 Paracoccaceae bacterium
GAAAGGAAAGCCCTGCGCTGCGTCTTCGGGGTAAGCGCCGGCGGCGCTGCCGGTATCCATCCCCATATCGAAGGTTTCATCGATCGAGAAGTAGGCCGGCGGTGTCACTAAAATACGCTCTCCGGCCACGACCTCGTCATTGACCAGCAAGCTAAATTCCCCCCCTTTCGCCCAGCCGCCGCCGTCGTAGTCGAATCGGACTTCAATTTGAGACTGTCCGCTCACAGGCACCTCTGATCGCAGGGTAACTTTGGCGAGCTCGAAGGTTTTGTACTCAAAGACAGCGTGGCTCTGTGCATCCAAATAGAAGCTCCAACCCGCTGCTACGCCGCCCATAGTGGCGATCACACCGCTGGGGGATTCGCCCTCTATCGTTGCTTTCAAGTACCACGATTTGTTGAAGATGTTCACCGTTTGGTTTTCGGTGATGCCGATGACGGGCTGTGGGTACACGGCCTCCTCTAAATCCTTGCCTAAGTTGGGTGCGGGCATGCTAAACATGGTATCCATGGCGCTTTGAATAGGGTAAATCCCCAAGGCCTGCGCGCGAGCACGAAACACCGTTCGCAGTTCTGCCAGTTTAGCGGGCGCTTTGTCGGCTAGATCGGTACTTTGGCTGAAGTCTTCGGCCAGATTATAAAGCTCCCACGTATCCTCGCTCATATCACTGGCTTTGCCCCGCACACCCACACTCCATGGGAGTCTTTGGTGGAAGGCAGAGGCCATCCAGCCATCATGGTAGATGGCGCGGTTCCCGTTTACTTCAAACAGCTGCGTGGTTTTGTGCTCAGGTGCGTCGTTGGTCTGTAAAGCGTTCAGAAACGATCGACCATCCATCGGCTTCTGAGCGACTTGATCAAATACCTTAGGCGCCTCAATACCTAGAGCATCAAGAACGGTGGGGGCGATATCGTTTACGTGTGTAAACTGCGATCGAATCTCACCGGCCTTGTCTTGGATCATAGCGGGCCAGGTAATCACCGCGCCGACTCTGGTTCCGCCCAAGTGCGATGCGACCTGCTTAACCCATTGGAAGGGCGAAGTTAAAGCCCAAGCCCAGCCGGCGGGGTATTGAGGGTAAGTGCTCTCGTCGCCAATTCGGTCCAGCGCGGCTTTTTGCATCGGGAGCGGATCTCGCAGCCCTTGTAATGCGCCCATGTAGTTAATGCTACCCGCCACGCCACCCTCGGCTGAGCTGCCGTTATCGCCGGCGATATACACGAAAAGGGTGTTATCAAATTCGCCTCGATCTTTGAGCGCCTGCACCAAGCGCCCGATGTGGTGGTCGGTATGCGCAAGAAAACCCGCGTAGGTCTCCATTAGTCGCTCGGCCACAGCCTGTTGATCATCAGAGAGCGAGTCCCAAGCGGGTAGTGGTTCTGGTCTTGGAGTGAGCTGTGTGTTTGCGGGTACCACGCCAAGTTCGATTCCTTTGCGCGGCCCCCGGCGGTAAAACGCTGCAACTCTGCGATGCGGGGGCGCGGGTCACAGCGGTTGATCTGTCGGCCTCCAGAATGGCGCGCCTTCACCAGAACCTGTCCCGAACCGGGTTTTCCGCCCAAACCGTCGTGGCCGACGCCCTGGAATGGGCCCCGGATCAAACGTTTGATGCCATCTTGCTGGATGCCCCTTGCTCGGCCACGGGCACCATCCGCCGACATCCAGATTTGCCGTTTGTCAAAGACGGCTCCGAAGTTCAGGACTTGGTCGCCCTTCAATCCCGGCTTATTGACCGGGCGCTCAACTGGGTTCGGCCGGGTGGACGGCTGATTTTCGTGACCTGTTCGCTCCTGCCGGCCGAGGGAGAGGATCAGATCGCCGCCGCCCTGGACCGGCACGCAGGTCTGACGGTGGAGCCGTCCGATCTCCCCTTTGCACCCGCAGAGTGGCGGTGCGCCAATGGCGGATTGCGTCTGCGGCCAGATTACTGGGCCGATCAGGGGGGGATGGATGGTTTCTACATGGCCTGCCTGCGGGTGCCCGGATAGTTTCGGGTCCGTGGCAACGCCGTCTTGGGGCCCTCGATGGGCCGCAAGACGGCCCCTACCGGCTGCGGCCGAACAGGCGGAAATAAAGGGCTGTTGGCATCAAAGGCGTCAAGCGGAACAGCCAGGCAAAGGGCGCCGGAAAGCTTTTTGAAAACCGGTCCGAGTTCATGTGCTCGAACATCGACTGCGCGGCCGCTTCGGGCTCCATCAGCATCGGCATGGAAAAATCGTTCTTTTCGGTCAACCGCGTGCGGATATAGCCGGGATTGGCCATCTGCACCTGCACCCCGGTCTTGCGCAGATCACAGTACAGGCTTTCCGCCAAGGCCATCACACCTGCCTTTGCCGCCGCATAACCCATGGCGCCCGGCAACCCCCGAAAACCGGCAAGCGACCCGGTCAACACGATATGCCCCTGATTTCGGGCCACCATTTGCGGGACAACTTCGGCGAGAACACGCGCGCATCCGGTAAAATTGACATCGCACATGGCCTCCAACTGATCGGCGTCCAGTGATTTGGCCGACATGGGCCAGTAAACGCCCGCCAAGAACACGACGCCATCCACCGGGCCAATCTGGGCCGCCGCCGCCTTGACCGCGCTTGATTGGGCAACATCGCATTCCACCACGGACACCGGGCCTGACACTGTTGCAGCCGCCTTGTCCAGCGACGCCCGCGTGCGGGCCGACAAGATCACTTCGGCGCCTGCGCGGCTCAGCTTTTGCGCCAAGGCAAGCCCCAATCCCTCGGAGGCGCCCACCAGCCAATACCGCTTTCCTTGCCACTCCCTCATTGGCTGACCTCTTGGATCGGGGGTTTGGGGCGATTGCGAAACACGGCACCGCGCACCCACAACTTCAACGCCTGCCAATGGATCAGCGCCAACACCCGGCGCGATCCAAAGGGCCGGCGAAAGGCGGCGGCCAAAATCGCTCGATTTGTCAGCGGCTGCCGAAGACCAGTCAGGTTGGTAAAGATGCCACCGCCCTCGACAGTATAGTCGATCCAGATGCCGATTTTGTCCGGGCGGATGTCAAATCGAAACCGGTACTCCCCCGCCACGGGCTGAAACGGCGAGACGTGGAACACCTTTTTCGCCAAAAGCTCATCATCCCGCCCGATGGGCGCCACGTCTTCGCGATGCACCAGATAGGAATGACGATCGCCATAGGTGTTTGTCACTTCGGCAATGACCACACGCAGACGCCCCAATCCGTCGCGGCACAACCAAAAGCTGACCGGATTGAACACATGCCCAAAGACGCGGGCCTGCGCGATCAGTTCGATCCGCGCCATTTCGGGCAGCCCATGATCGGCCAAGACCTGACGCACCCAATCGGTCGACCGCCCTGCGCCCGGCACGCCGCCGTAATCGCGGTCATACATCGACATCAGATTGCGCCGATTGCGCGAAAAAAGCCGCGGACCGACCGCGCGGTCGGGTTCAAGCATCACGTAATCAACCGAATACCGAAACGCATTCGCCAGCGGCCCCTTGCGTCCGTGATAGGTTTCGCCGCGAATATGGCTGACTTCGGTCATGGCATTGCGGGCTCGCTGTGGGCGGTCATTGCCTGAACCACATCCACCGCGCTGGCAAAGCCGTCTTCGTGGAATCCATTGCGCATCCATGCCCCGCAGAACCAAGTATTTTGCGACCCATTCATCGTGCGAATGGCCTTCTGGGCGGCCAAGGCCTTGGCGTCATAGACCGGGTGACGAAAGGTAACCTGATCGTAAATCTTGTCCGGTTGAATACGGTCGGTGCCGTTCAGCGTGACGAAAAGCGGGTCATCCTTGGGAATCGGCTGAAGGTTGTTCATCCAATAGGTTAGATCGATCCGGTCACGCGGGCCGCCCTTGGGTTCCACATAGGCCCAGCTTGACCATGTCTTGCGCAGTTTCGGCATCAACCTCTCATCGCAATGCAAAACCGCCTCGTTCGGTTGATATTCAACCGCCCCCAAGGCCGCGCGTTCCAGCGGGCTGGCATCCGACAACAGGGCAAGCGCATCATCCGAATGCGTCGCAAGGATAACCTGATCAAACGGCATCCAGTCATCCCCTTCGGCCCGAACAAAGACCATCCCATCAACCCGCTTTACCCCCAGAACCGGGGTTTTCAGCCGCAGGTCAACGCCCTTGCGCAGCAGGTGGGTTTCCAGCCGCCGGACATATTCAACCGATCCCCCCTTCACGGTGTACCATTGATGCTGGCCATCCGCAGACAACAAGCGGTGATTTTCAAAGAACCGCATCATCGCATCGGCCGGAAAGTCCAGAATGCCCTTGGTCGGGGTTGACCAGATCGCCCCGGAAAACGGCGTGATGTAGTAGTCGCGGAAATAGCTGCCCGTGCCCAAGTCTGCCAGCAGATCCCCAATCGACATTCCAGCCCGCGCCACCTTGGGTGCGTTCGTGTTGAAATGAAGGATATCGCGCAGCATTCGCAGGAACTTTGGGTTCAGGGCATTGCGCCGCTGGGCAAAAACCGTGTCAAGCGAGGCCAAGGCGTATTCGATGCGGCCGCCGTCGATGCTGGCACCAAAGCTCATGTTGCTTTCAGCGATGGGCACCTCAAGTTCATCGAACAGGCGGGTCAGGTGGGGATAGTTCACCTTGTTAAAGACGATGAACCCGGTATCAACCGCCTGCATCCCCGACCGGCCCGCCAGAACCGTCCGCGCATGGCCACCCAACCGGGGCCCGTGTTCAAACAGAACCACGCGGTGCGCATCCGCCAGCATATGGGCCGCAGCCAACCCGGAAATTCCGCCCCCAATGATCGCAATCGATTGGCGGGACGGCGCGCTGGCTTCGAACGGCATGGGGGAACCCTTTTTCTCATGATTTGAATGATACGCGTGAACTGTCGGTTTGGATTAGTTTTGCGGGGATCAAAAGAAAATCGCGCCGGAATTGATCCAGTCGGCGGATTGCCTCGTAAACCTGCCATGATGTTGACAGCGATCCGTACCGAAATTCAGGATGCACCTTTGGGCTCTCACGGTTATGTTGGCCGGGAAACCAATGCGCATGCGAGCAAGGGCCGGTGGCGAGTGACTTCAGAAGCAGAACCAGACTGGACAGCGGTATTGCTTCGCGTCCGTGAAAGCCAGGACCGGGCTGCTTTCGCTCAGTTGTTTCATCACTTTGCCCCCCGGATCAAAGCTTTTCTGATGAAATCCGGGGCGAGCGAACCCTTGGCCGAAGAATGTGCCCAAGATGTCATGGCGACCGTGTGGCACAAGGCGGTTCAATTCAACCCAGATCGCGCCAGTGTCGCGACTTGGATTTTTACGATTGCGCGAAATCGACGGATCGATGCCCTGCGCAAGGCACGGCGCCCCGAACCCGAAGATCTGGATTGGGGACCAGACCAGGAACCCGACCAAGCCGATGTTTATGAAACGCAGCAAGAGTCAGAGCGGTTGAACCACGCCCTGCGCCTGTTGCCCGAGAAACAGCGCATCTTGGTCGAAAAGGCGTTTCTGGGTGAACTGACCCATAGCGAAATCGCAGCAGAAACCGGTCTGCCGATCGGCACGATCAAATCACGCATTAGGCTTGCGCTTGATAAATTGCGCCAGCATCTCGACAAGAAGGCAGTTACGAAATGACGATCCGTCATCATCTTTCGGATCCCCTGTTGATGGCTTACGCGGCCGGGACCATTCCCGAAGCCTTTGGTTTGGTCATCGCAACCCATGTCTCGATGTGCGACGATTGCCGCGCCCGACTGGCCGCGTTCGAGGCGGTCGGCGGTGCCGTGTTGGAAACCAGTCAGGTTGAAATGTCGGCGGGCAGTCTGGATGCCTGTTTTGATCGCATCAGCACGATGACCCCGCCCGCGCCGCCGCCGGCGCGCAAGGCGGGCGTGTTGCCCGCGCCGCTGCAAGATTACGTCGGTGGCGATCTGGAGCGTGTTCGCTGGCGCCCGCTGGGATTCGGGGCAAAGCAGGCGATTTTACCGTGCACCGACAGTGCAGCCTCTGTACGCCTTTTGGCCATTCCGGGCGGTGTGGCCATGCCTGACCACACGCACCGAGGGTTGGAACTGACGCTGGTCCTGCAAGGGGCCTTTACCGATGACGATGACCGGTTTGAACGGGGCGATGTCGAAATTGCAGATGCCGAGGTCGATCACACCCCGGTGGCCGCGCCGGGTGTGACCTGCATCTGCTTGGCCGCGACGCAGGGACGCCTGAAATTCAGCAGCCTGATCCCGCGTCTGGCGCAACCATTCCTAAGGATTTAACCCAAGGAATAGCCAGCGCCGCGCACCGTTCTTAATGGGTCTGAATGGCCGAATTTGGTCAGGCTCTTGCGCAAGCGGCCGATGTGCACGTCAACCGTGCGGGTGTCGACATAGATGTCACGCCCCCAAACCCGGTCTAACAGCTGCTCCCGGCTCCAGACGCGGCCGGGCTTTTCCAGAAACGTGCTCAGCAGACGAAATTCCGTCGGACCAAGGGTCAATTCGTCAGCGCCCCGGTGAACGCGATGGGTTTCGGGATCAAGACGGATGTCGTCCCATTCCAGCACCACGCCAATCGTTGACGGGCGCACCCGCCGGATCTGCGCCCGGGCGCGCGCCATCAATTCCAACACCGAATAGGGTTTGATCACGTAGTCATCGGCGCCGGTTTCCAACCCGCGCACCTTGTCAACCTCTTCGGCGCGGGCCGAAAGCATGATGATCGGAATGCTGCGGGTTTCCGGCCGCATTTTCAACCGCCGGCAAACCTCGATCCCGGAAACGCGCGGCATCATCCAGTCGAGAATGATGATATCGGGGGCCTCTTCATCGACCAGCACCAGACCATCTTCGCCGTTTTCGGCCTGAACCACACGAAACCCTTCGGCTTCAAGATTGTAAGCGAGGACCTCCCGCTGGGAGGGCTCATCTTCCACCAGCAGGACAGTCGGTTGATTATGTTGGGACATTTTCTTATCCGTCGGTCAGTTGAGTGGCGTCAACCTTGGGGCGTTCGCCTTCGGGCAGATGCCCCTGCACCAGATAGATCACCTGCTCGGCAATACCGGTGGCATGGTCCCCCACACGTTCGATATTCTTGGCGATGAAATGCAGGTGCATGCAGGGCGTGATCGTCCGGTGATCTTCCATCATGTGGGTCAGGAATTCGCGGAAAAGCGCGTTATACATCTGGTCCACTTCGGCATCCCGCTGGCGCACATCTTCCGCCAAGGTCGCATCCCGAGAGGCAAAGGCATCAAGGCTGTCGCGCAGCAAAGCCACCACCGACCGCGCCATCCGCGAAATTGCGCCCGCAGCGCCCGGCACTTCGGGCATCCCCGACAAAACCAACGATCGCTTGGCAAGGTTCTTTGCGTAATCGCCCGACCGTTCAAGGCTGGCGCAAATTCGCATGACGGTCAGAACCGTGCGCAGATCCGATGCGGTGGGTGACCGCAACGCGATGATGCGGGCGCATTCCGTTTGGATCAGCTCTTCCAGGTCATCGATGATCCGGTCTTCCTGCCGAATCTGATCGGCCAGAGCGGAATCCTTGCGCTCCAGCGCCTCGGCCGCACGCAAAAGCGCGTTCTCGACCAAGCCACCCATTTTCATCACATTGGCCTGAACGGCCTCAAGATCTTTGTCAAATGCGGAACGGATATGAAAATCCATCATTCACTCCTTAGCCGATGCGGCCCGTAATATAGGATTCCGTCCGGGGGTCCTTGGGATTGGTGAACAGGTCTTCGGTCTTGCCGAATTCAACCAGATTTCCCAAATGGAAGAAGGCGGTTTTCTGGCTGACGCGCGCGGCCTGCTGCATCGAATGCGTCACGATCACGACCGAAAACTGAGACCGCAGTTCGTCGATCAATTCTTCGACCTGAGCGGTTGCAATCGGGTCAAGCGCCGAACAGGGTTCGTCCATCAACAGCACCTCGGGCGCCGTCGCAACAGCCCGGGCGATACAGAGGCGTTGTTGCTGCCCCCCCGAAAGGCCCGTTCCGGGCGCGTCCAGACGATCCTTGACCTCGTTCCACAGGGCGGCCTTGCGAAGGCAGCTTTCGACGACCTCGTCCAGCTCGGCCTTGTTGCGGGTCAGACCGTGGATCTTGGGTCCATAGGCCACATTGTCATAGATCGACTTGGGAAAGGGGTTCGGCTTTTGGAACACCATCCCCACCTTGGCCCGCAGGCGAACCGGATCGACCCGGGGATCGTAGATGTTTTCCCCGTCCAACAGGATTTCGCCCGTCACCTTGGCCGATGCGACGGTGTCATTCATCCGGTTGAGGCACCGCAAGAACGTCGACTTCCCGCACCCCGACGGGCCGATGAAGGCGGTTACCGTATTGGCAAGGATGTCAACATCGACATCCTTCAACGCATGCGAGGTGCCATAGTGGACGTTCACTTTTCGTGCGGTGATCCGCGGGGTATGGGCGGTCACGGCCCTCTCCTCAATTTGCTGGTCTTTCATGGGAGTCATCTCCTCAGCTTACCACCGACGCTCAAACTTGCGACGCAAGATAATGGCGGTCACGTTCATCACGAACAGAAAGCCCAAAAGCACGATGATGGCGCCGCTGGAGCGTTCGACGAATGCGGGGTCCGACCGCGTCACCCACGAATACACCTGCACGGGCAGGGCGGTTGCCGGGTCGAACATGCCCTCCATCGGTGGGGCCGGGTAGTTGTCAACAAAGGCCACCATCCCGATCAAAAGCAGCGGCGCGGTTTCACCCAAGGCCGTTGCCAGACCAAGGATAGCGCCGGTCAGAATTCCGGGCATGGCCAAGGGCAGCACATGGTGGACCACGGTCTGCATTTTCGACGCCCCAATGCCAAGCGCCGCATCCCGGATGCTGGGCGGAACAGCGCGGATCGCCGCACGGGTGGCGATGATGATCGTGGGCAACGTCATCAACGACAGAACCAAAGCCCCCACAATCGGCGAAGATTGCGGCAATTCGGCAAAATTGATGAACACGGCAAGACCCAAAATCCCGAACACGATCGACGGAACGGCGGCAAGGTTCGAGATATTGACCTCGATGATGTCCGTAATCCGGTTCTTGGGGGCGAATTCCTCAAGATAGATGCTGGCTGCAACACCGATGGGCACACAGATCAGTGCGACGAGGATCATCATATACGCCGAACCGATCATCGCAACGCCCAGACCTGCCGCCTCGGGGCGCTGGTCCGACGCATCGGGAGAGGTCAGAAATCGTGTGTTGAACGGCGCCGAGAGGATCCCCGCCGCGACCAGACGATCCGCCAGATCAAGCATCGCGGGCGAGATCTGATTGTCGCGTTCTGCGGTTTCGCGGGTCACGCGCCCCTTCAGGTAGCCATCAACCCGGCCAGAGGCCAGAATGCTGCGGTTTTGCGTGGTGCCGACCATGGACGGATTGGCCAGAACCTCGGCCCGCAAAACGCCCGGGGCATCCTTGGACAAAAGCGCACCCAGTTCCTTGGCGCTGACGCCCTCGGTCGAAATGCCCTTGGCTTTCAACTCTGCCTCAAAGGCCTGCGCCAGCAACTTGCCATAGCCCACGGTCGTAATCTTGGCCATTTCGTCGCGGTTCAGATTGCCCTTTGGATCAAGCACCTCGGCGGTCAGCGTGATCGGAAAGGTCATCTTGGCCTGACGAAACGCGCTAAGGCCGTCGGAAAAGATGGTCCACAACATCAGCGCCAGCACGCTTAGACTAAGGGTGATCGCAAAGATCCCATAGGCCTTGAACCGGGTCTCGGCAGCATTGCGGCGGCGCATCTTTGCGCTGACCCCAAGGATCGACGTCTTGGGCGCAGCGGCGCCTGCGATGAAATCGGTCATTCGTATTGCTCGCGATACTTGCGCACGATGTACAGCGCCAGAATGTTCAGCCCTAGGGTCAACACAAACAGCGTGATCCCCAAGGCAAAGGCCACCAGCGTTTCCGGGCTGGCAAAATCGGTGTCACCCGTCAACTGACCGACGATTTTCACGGTCATCGTCGTCATCGCTTCAAAGGGGTTCAGGCTCAGTTTGGCAGCCGCGCCGGCCCCCATGGTCACGATCATGGTTTCACCAATCGCGCGGCTGGTCGCCAAGAGAACGGCCCCCACGATCCCGGGCAAGGCCGCGGGCAAGATCACCTGACGCACGGTTTCCGATCGGGTCGCACCCAGACCAAAGCTGCCGTCGCGCAAGGATTGCGGCACCGAATTGATGATGTCATCGGCGAGCGAAGAAATGAACGGGATGTTCAGGATGCCGATCACGATGCCCGCCGTCATCACCGAAGACCCAGAGGTGCCAAGCCCCAGAGGCTGGGCAAAGTAATCACGCAGGATGGGCCCCACCGTCACCAGAGCGAAAAGACCGAACACGACGGTGGGAATGCCCGCGATGATTTCGATCAGCGGTTTGATCCACGACCGCAGCTTGGGCGAAGCATATTCCGCCAGATAGATCGCGGTGAACAGCCCCAGCGGAACGGCGACGATGATGGCCACAAAGGTGATGTAAAGCGTGCCCCAAAGCAGCGGCAGGAACCCAAGCGTCGAGCCGCCACTGAAATTCGGGCTCCACGTCAGGCCAAAAAAGAACTCGCCGGCCGGATACATCTTAAAGAAGCTGATGCTTTCCGACAGCATCGACCACACGATTCCAACGGTCGTCAGAATGGCAATCGAAGAGGCCAGGATCAGCAGCCCCAACACGGCCTTTTCCACGCGATTGCGGGCACGGAACTCCGGATGCACCTGCGACAGGCCAAAGATCAGCCCAACTCCAGCCACTGCCATCACGGCAAGCGCCATCCAAAATCCGCCCGAATGCGATGCTGCGCGCATGTATTTGGCGGCATCCAGCGATTCAGCAGAGACGTCGGACCCAAGCGCCACGTTCACTTCGGCCAACAGGGCACGGACATCGGTCGTGGCGGTATCGAGCGCGGCGATTTCAGCCTCGGACTTGGAGCCATTGGCAATCATCGCATCCAATCCGCGCGACACGCGGCGGGCATCATCCAACGCCAAGGTCAGCGCGACAGAATCCGCACGGGTCGCCTCGGGGAAGAATTTTGCCGCCCCGTTTGACAGGACCATTGGCTGAATGACCAGCCACAGGACCAAAACAACAATCGAAGGAAAAAGAACGGTCAGCGCCGTGTGCCAGCCATAATAGCCCGGCAGGGAATGCAGGTCACGGATATTGCCCGAAACCTTTGAAATCGAACGTGCGCGACCCAGAATAAAGGCCAAGCCTGACAGAGCCAGAATAATCGCAAGGAGAAGCAGTACGCTCATGTCCAGTGGCTTTCGAAAGTAGTGAAGGCGGGGGCCGATGACCCCCGCCCGCGTTGGATCAGTTCAACGGACCCATCGGGGTTTCGTCGGCAACCATTTGCTGGGTTGCAGCCAGCTCCGGGTCCGAAACCAGACCGTATTCTGCCAACGGGCCGCTCGGGCCAGCCATATCGTCCGAAACGAAGAATTCGATGTATTCCTTCAGGCCGGGGATCACGCCGATATGTGCTTTCTTAACGTAGAAGAACAGCGGGCGCGAGACCGGATACTCACCCTTGGCGATGCTTTCCGTCGACGGGACGACGCCGTTCATCGTGGCAACGCGCAGCTTGTCGGTGTTGTTCTGATAGAACGACAGGCCGAACACGCCGATGCCGTTGGTGTCGGCCGCGATGCGAGCCAGCGTTTCGGTGTAATCGCCGTCGATATCGACCGAAGCGCCGTCGGTGCGCAGGGCGAGGCAGGATTTCACAGCAGCCGAAGCCTTGGCCTTGTCGTCAGCGCCTTCTGCGGTGGCGAGGAAAGCGTCATAGGCGCCGGTTTCCTTGCAGCCAGCTTCCAGAACCTTGACGTCAAACACTTCACGGGTGCCGTGCTTGGTGCCCGGGATGAACATCTGGATCGGCTGAGCCGCAAAGTTGGCGTTGACTTCGTTCCATGCCTTGTTCGCGTTATCGACCAAAGCGCCGTCTTTCATGACTTTTGCGCCCAGAGCATTGTAGATGTCAGCGGGGGTAAAGGCGAATTCGGCACCGTTCACGTCCGACGCAAAGACGATCCCGTCATAGCCGATCCGGACTTCCATGATCTCTTCAACGCCGTTCGTTTTGCACAGGTCGATGTCCGACTGGCTGATGCGCGACGACGAGTTTGCGATGTCGATGGTGTTTTCGCCCACGCCTTCGCACATCATGGCACGGCCAGCGCCCGAGCCGCCGCCCTGCACAACCGGGGTCGGGAAGTCAAAGTTTTCGCCGAATGCTTCTGCGACGATCGTTGCATAGGGAAGAACGGTCGACGACCCGGCAATCTGAACCTGGTCGCGCGCATGTGCTGCGGTGGCGGCGGCCATCACTGCCAGAACAGAGGCGGACATCTTGAACATCGTCATGGATCACTCCTTTGATCACTGTAACGGGCCGTTGCTGGCCTTGGTCGCCGAATTAGCCCCGTTTCGTGAACCCAATGCT
>JALQUQ010000490.1 GCA_023263735.1 Paracoccaceae bacterium
GGCCCGATCCGATGCGGGCAAAGCCACCGGGCATCACCTGCCAGCCCTTGGCGGTGCGGACCAGAAACACCCGCAGGCTGAGGGGGCGGGGCACCAGTCGGGCGTTTTCCAGCGCAGGCGTGGTCGAGAGGGTGACCATCTCTTGGGCGACAAAGGTCTCGCCCTCGGTTTCCAGCAGGCTGCGGAGGGCGGCGGGGGCGAGGGAGCGGGCCAGAACCGGCTCTTCGCCGCGATCAAAGGGCAAGCCGGTGGCCAAGGCGGGGCTTAGAACCATGCGGTCGGGGGCAGAGAGGATCTCTTCGCGGGCCTGAGCGCTGCCGCACCACCAGGTGGCGATGTTGGGCAGGATCAGGTTTTGACCCAGGCAGCGCTGCGCCAGATTGGGCATGAAGGCCATCAGCGCGCGGGTTTCAAGCAGGCCCGCCCCCAGCGAATTGACCATGGTCAGGCCGTGGTTGCGCAGCGCCGAGACCAGACCGGGGGTGCCGATGCGGCTGTTTTGATCCAGTTCCAGCGGGTCGGCATAGCTGCTGTCCAGACGCCGCCACAGCACCTCGATCGGACGCAGGCCCGACACGGTGCGCACCATCAGCCGGCCCTGTTCGACGACCAGATCTTCGCCCTGCACCAGCGTGAACCCCAGATACCGGGCGACCCAGGCATGTTCGTAATAGGTTTCGTTCAGCGGGCCGGGGGTCAGGATGGCGACGCGGCCCGCGCTGGATTGCCGCAAATCAAACAGCGCGTCGCGGAAATGGCGGAAAAAGCCCGCCAAACGGTGCACGTTCAGGTCCTGATAGACCTCGGAAAAGGCGCGCGAGGTGGCCACCCGGTTTTCCAGCGAAAAGCCCGCGCCCGACGGGGCCTGCGCGCGGTCGGCCAAGACCCACCATTTGCCATCGGGGCCCCGGCCGATTTCAAAGGCCAGAAAGTGCAGGTAATGGCCCGAGCGCGGGGTGATGCCGACCAGCGGGCGCAGCCATTCGCGGTTGCGGGCGATCAGGCTGGTGGGCAGATGCCCTTCGGCAACCAATTGGTTCGGGCCGTAAAAATCGGCCATCAGATGTTCCAGCAGATCGGCCCGCTGGCCAAGGCCCGTGCAGATGTCGGACCATTCCGCCTCGTCCATCAGAACGGGAATATGGCTAAGCGGCCAAGCCCGTTCGATGGAAAGACCCTCGCCATATTGGCGGTAATAAACGCCCGAGTCGCGCAGATATTGATCGGCGCGCAACAGGTTGTGGCCCCGCGCTTCTGGGGCAAGCGATTGCAGATGGGCGATCAGCGGCGCCCACAGCGGGCGGATTTTGCCATCCTGCCCGACCAATTCGTCAAACCCGCCGGGGGGCGGGCTGTACATGTCCAGCCCCAGACTGTGCACGGTCTCGGTCGGGGCGGCGGTGGTCTTGGACGTCTCTCGGTTCATCCGTGAACTAGAGGCCCAAGGGCCGCCGCAGGTCAAGCGTCATGGGGAATTCCGGGCTGATGTTTTCGGCCGCCGCAAACCGTCCCTGACCGGGCTGATGGCCAAAGGGCTGAAAGCGGGCAAGGCGGCGGGCCTCGGCCTCGTTCCCATTCACCGGGAAGGTGTCGTAATTGCGCCCGCCCGGATGGGCCACGTGATAGACGCAGCCGCCAATCGCCCGGTTCGACCATGTGTCAAAGATGTCAAAGGTCAGCGGCGTGTGCACCGGGATCACCGGGTGCATCGCGCTGGCCGGTTGCCAGGCCTTGTAGCGCACGCCCGCAACCGATTGTCCGCCCCCGATGGGGGCAAGGGGCGTGGCGCGGCCGTTGCACAGCACCTTATAGCGCGACGGATCGGCGGCCGAAAGCTTGACCTGCAACCGTTCGGTCGAACTGTCGGTATAGCGCACCGTGCCGCCAATCGCGCCGGTTTCGCCCAGCACGTGCCACGGCTCCAGCGCCTGACGCAATTCCAGATGCACCCCTTCGGATTCCACCTCGCCGCAGAAGGGGAAGCGGAATTCCGATTGGGCGGTGAACC
>JALQUQ010000491.1 GCA_023263735.1 Paracoccaceae bacterium
GGTCGCTCCGATCAGCACGACGGTGGCACAGGCGGAATCTCTCGCTGATGCGATGGCGATGGCCTACAAGAATTCCAACCTTTTGGACAAACAGGCCGCCACCCTGCGCGCCGCGGATGAAGATGTCGCCCAAGCGGTGTCAAGCCTGCGCCCGGTGATCAATGCGGCGCTGTCGTCCGATTATCAGCGCGGCCAGACCACGGCCAATGGCGCATTTTCTGACGGGATTTCGACCACGTTCAATCTGTCGGCCTCGCTGCTGCTGCTGGATTTCGGTCGCCGCGAAACGCGGATCGCCATGGCCAAGGAAACCGTGCTTCTGACGCGCGAAACCTTGACCAAGGTCGAACAGAACGTGCTTTTGGGCGCCGTCGCGGCCTATGTCGATGTGATGGTCAAGGGCCAGATCATCGACCTGCGCAATTCCAACGTGCGGTTGGTGACGCAAGAACTGCGCGCCGCACAGGATCGGTTTGAGGTGGGCGAAATCACCAAGACCGATGTGTCGATCGCCGAAGCGCGTCTGGCGGCGGCCAAGGCCGAACTGAGCGCGGCTGAGGGCGCGATGCTGATCGCCCGCGAGTCCTACAAGGCGGCCACCGGCCAATATCCGGGCCATCTGACATCGCTGTCGCGGGCGCCCAAACTGCCCGCATCGCTGGAGGCGGCGCGGTCGGTCGCCCTGAAGACCCATCCGGATGTCAAGATCGCACAGCGCGCGGTGACCATCGCCGATCTGGCGGTCGATTTGTCCAAGGCCGATTTTCGCCCCACGGTCAGCGCCACGGCCCGCGCCTCGATCAATGATCGCGGCATTGAAAGCCAATCCTTCGGCCTATCGCTGAATCAGGAACTGTACTCGGGCGGGCGAAAGGCGTCGGTTCTGCGTCAATCGATCGCCAAGAATGATGGTGCCCGGGCCGACCTGTCGCAGGCGGCCGTGAATGTGAGCGAGGCCGTCGGCACCGCTTGGGCCAATCTGCTGGTGGCCAATGCCACGGTCGAGGCGGGCGATCGTCAGATCCGGGCCTCTCAGACCGCGTTCGATGGCGTGCGCGAAGAGGCCCGTCTGGGCACCCGAACCACGCTTGAGGTGCTGGATGCGGAGCAGGAGCTGTTGAACGCCAAGGTGTCGCGCCTGCAATCCGAAGCCAATCGCTATATCGGGGTGTACAATGTCTTGGCCAGCATGGGTTTGCTGACCGTTCAGCATCTGGGTTTGGGCGTTGCGACCTATGACCCCGAAACCTATTACAACCGCGTCAAGACGGCACCGGTGCATTCCGCACAGGGAAAAAAGCTGGATCGTATCCTCGACAAGCTGGGCCGCTGATCCGATTGTTTCTGTTTTAACGACACTATTCAGGGCAAATCCTTGCCTTGAATAGATCTTTTCGATAGTCTGCACCGGTATGCCGTTCGCCAAGTCTTCGGCTGTGATTAACAATTGCAGACAGGTGCCAGATGTCCGAACCGATGAGCCAGCATGAGATCGAAGATGTCTTGTCCTCGATCCGGCGTCTTGTTTCGGAAGATTTGAAACCGATGGTCCGGTCCACCCCGCGCCGGGCCGAGGGGGAAGCCGCACCCCCGGCACCAGAGGTCACGCCCCTGCGTCTGGGCGATGCGGGGGCGCAGCCCGCCGGGGCGCCACTGCGTTTGCGGCTGACACCCTTGCAGGAAAAGGCCGAAAAACCGGCGGCGATGCCCTTGGTCTTGACCCCGGCCCTGCGCGTTGAAGAGGAAACACCGACCGAACCGCGCGAAGAGGTCGTTGCGCGGCTGGGGGCGGCGCTCTCCTCTGATCCGCAAGAGTGGGAACAGCCCTTTGGCGAGGCGGAGGATTTGCCGCCCGCTGACCTGTCGTTTCGTGCGCAGGCCGAAGTGCAGGCCCCGTCGGAGGCCGAGGCTGACGAAATGGCGGCCCCCATGGCCGTGGATGTCATTGATGAGGCCCCCGCCGACATCGCCGATTGGCAGCCCGAGCCCTTGGCGCAAGGCGATGAA
>JALQUQ010000492.1 GCA_023263735.1 Paracoccaceae bacterium
ATCCAAAGGTGCTTCTGCGGTCGCGTAGAACACACCGTAGAACATCTTCGCAAAATCTAACCCAGCCATCTGCCAAGAAGTCGTTGAAATTGCAGGACTTGCTGAAATAGGAAAAGCGGGATACGGCCTACCGCCGGAGCCAAGATAAGCCCTCTAGGTCAATGACTTAGAGGGTTTTTCTTTTTCAGGAATTTCTCGCGTAAGGCTGAGAAGTAAGGCCCGCATAAGGCTCTCCGCCCGCCCGTGGGTGGCGTGATCGGAAATGGGGCGAGATCCTGTCGCAGGGCGTCAACCCGTGCCGGGTCGGTGACGTCTTTATCCTTTTGTGCGAAACCGATCCGAGCCTCTGTCAGGTGGCGCTGACGGTGGGTTTCGCCGCGATGGCCACTCATCCCCCATGTCCTGTCGGTGTGGGGCGACGGACGCTGGGCACTGCAAAAGCTGCCAAGCGGTGATCGAATAGGAGACCGCTTCGGTCATGACAAAGGGGCGACATCCCGTTACACCCAGCCCCAATGGGGGTATAAGGCGTGTCGCGCTGTCTGATCCGCCCCAGCCAAACCGCGCGCTGCCCCTTTTGACCATCTAAGGAACGAAGACCCATGGCAAAGACCCCGACCTCTCGCGTCGATAAACTGCTCTCTTCGATGGGTTACGGTTCGCGCAAGGAAATGGCGCGCCTGGCGATGGCGGGTGGCATCACCTTGGACGACGCCCCGCTTTCGGATGTCAGCGCGCGCATCCCTGTGACCCCCGATTTGCCGACCCGGATGAAGATTGACGGCGCGGCGCTTGATCCCATCGCGGGCATGGTCATTCTTTTGAACAAGCCTTTGGGGATGACCTGTTCGCACAAAGAAGCCGGACCGCTGGTTTATGACAGTCTTCCCGCGCGCTGGCGGCGGCGCGAACCCGCCATTTCGACCATCGGCCGATTGGACAAGCAGACCTCGGGCCTTTTGCTGATGACCGATGATGGCGAGCTGCTGCACCGGGTCATCAGCCCCAAGCGTCACGTCCAGAAGACCTATCGCGCCAAGCTGGCCCGCCCGCTGAGCGGGAAGGAAGGCGTGATATTTGCCTCGGGCCATATGATGCTTGACGGCGAAGACAAACCGCTGGCCCCAGCCGCGTTGCAGGTCATCACCGAGACCGAAGCCCTGCTGACCGTGACCGAAGGCCGATACCACCAAGTGCGCCGCATGTTCGCGGCGACGGGCAACCACGTCAAAGACCTGCACCGCGAACGCATGGGCGGGCTGACCCTGCCGGCGGATTTGGCCCCCGGTCAGTGGAAACTGCTGAACGCAGACGAGATCGCCTTGATCTTTCAATAGGGCGATTGGAACCTTTTATGGGGCACCGGGCCGTCCTTCGGCCGTGGCCGGTGTCGGATCGGTCAAGACAGATTGGACGCCTACCCCTGTCCCGACGGGAAGCCGGGTGAAATCGCCATCTTGATCGCGGGCGCACCCGTCTTGCGCTTTGGTGCCGGGGGGCTGAGCCGAGCGCCCGCCCTCAAGCCCTTCCTCGGAAAAGGTCGACATCAGCGTCGCCAGCTCCGCGAGGATCGCGTGCTTGGTCAACTGACGCGCTCCCGCGCGAATGACATCAGTAAGCGCGTCGGCGCCAAGTCCAGATGGATCGGAAAGTTGGGTGAGGTCGTCTTGGACATGTGGCATATCCCTTTCTTGGGAGAGAATTGACGGCGTCTGAACACCGCCAAGATATGCCGCCCCTCAGGGCATCACCAACTTTCGCGCGTTTCCCGAACGAGAGCAGCACAAGGACGAGCTGTCACCCGACTGTCCGGGATTTATTGAAACGGTTATCCGGGAATTCTTCTTCCGGTTTTCCGAAATCAGCGACTTGGAGGATAATTCTGGATAAATCTGCTTACCCGTTCGTCACGAAACAACCGCCCGGATAAAAGGCCAATCTCTGCCTCTTCAGAAGTTAGGCTGAGTTTCGTCCAGAAACGATCCAACGTACC
>JALQUQ010000493.1 GCA_023263735.1 Paracoccaceae bacterium
AAGATCACTGGGATGCAGATGAAGACCAGGACTGGCAGAACGGTGTGGATTTGAACAAAAACGGTCGGTATGCTGTTGAGATTGAACCGGGTGTCTGGATACCCGAATCGATGATCGATCTGTTCCGCAAGGCGGGCGAAACGGGTGCGGTGGCCGCCCTTGAGACGATCTATGCCGAGGAAGTGGGCCATGTCGCCTATGGGTCGAAATGGTTCAACTGGCTGTGTGGGCGCGAGGGCCAAGATCCCAAGGATGCGTTTCACCACCTTGTGCGCAAGTATTTCCACGGCGCGCTGAAACCGCCTTTCAACGAGGAAAAACGGGCCGATGCCGGATTGCCGCCCGATTTCTACTGGCCACTCGCGGATGGGACAAAGGTCGAAATTCCGGTGCATCTGCGTGACCACCTTGTGACGGCGCCGCCCGACGGTCGGCAGGAAATTGCCGATAAACGCCCCTGAATGGCGGTTTTCATCCCTCGGCCGGCCAAAATTGTTGCGACTTCGTGAGGCGCTGTCTATCAGTTGCGAATGCACCCGCCGGGTTTCGGCGTGCTTTCGGGCTTTTGCCCGACAAGTGCCCGGCAAGGCGGGAGAGATGGGCTGGTAAGGCCAAGGGAAGAATGACGGTACGACCGCAGGGAACGGAACGCCACTGGTGCTAACGCGTATAGCTTACCGCATTAATTCGACGCTCGAGCATTATTTGCCCGAACAGCGCCTGTTCCTGAAATCGGATCGGGCCACCCGGTTTGTGCGGCTGCGTCCAATGACCCAGTTGATCGCGCTGGTTGGGGGGGCGGCGGCCTTGGGCTGGGCCATTCTGGCCACGGCCATCATTCTGATCGACTCGATTTCCGTGGGTTCGGGGCGCGAGCAAGCGGCGCGTCAGCAGGTTCTTTATGAACAGCGTCTGACGGCGCTGAGCCAGGACCGCGATGCCCGCGCCGAGGAAGCGGCGCGCGCCCGCGACCGGTTCAATCTGGCGCTGGCACAGGTGGCGGAAATGCAGGCCCGCCTTTTGGCCTCCGAAGATCGCCGCCGCGAATTGGAAACCGGGATCGACGTGGTGCAAGACACGCTGCGCCGCACGATTCAAGAACGCGATGAGGCGCGCGTGACGGCCGATGCCGCCACGGTCGCCCTTGCCTCCCAAGATGGCACGACCGCAACCGAAGCCGGACGGGCCAAGGATGCGTTGCAAACGCTTGACATGCTGGCCGATGCCCTGTCGGACACCGCGACCGAGCGCGACAAGATGGAAGTGATGGCCGAAAAGGCCGACGAGCGCGCCGCCACCATCGCGCAAGAGAAAAAGGCCATTCTGGCCCGCAACAACGAGATTTTCCAAAAGCTGGAAGAGGCGGTCTTGGTGTCGGTCGAACCGCTGGACAAGATGTTCCGTGCGGCGGGGATGTCGCCGGATGATCTGTTGTCGCAGGTGCGCCGGGGCTACAGCGGTCAGGGTGGCCCGCTGACGCCGTTGAAATTGTCGACCAAGGGCGCCGAAGGCAGCGCCGACCAATCCCGCGCCAATGCGATTCTGCAGGGGCTTGATCGGATGAATCTGTACAGGATGGCCGCGTTCAAGGCCCCCTTCAGCTTTCCGCTGAAATCGGGCGGCTACCGCTTTACCAGCGGATTCGGGTCGCGCAACGACCCGTTGGGCCGGGGCCGCAAGATGCACGAGGGCCAGGATCTGGCCGGGGCCTATGGCACGCCGATCTATGCCACCGCCGATGGCGTCGTCATCCATGCCGGTTGGGATTCCGGCTATGGGCGGCTGGTCAAGATCAAACACGAATTCGGGATCGAAACCCGATATGCTCATCTTTCTGCGATCCGTGTGAATGTTGGCGATAGGGTATCGCGTGGCGAACGGATCGGTGATATGGGCAACTCAGGCCGGTCTACCGGCACTCACCTCCACTACGAAATCCGCATCGGCGGCAGAGCCGTGAATCCGATGACCTTCATAAAGGCAGCGAACC
>JALQUQ010000494.1 GCA_023263735.1 Paracoccaceae bacterium
ATGGCCGAGGGGACGCTGGCCAAACTGGGGCTGGAATGGCACGGCACCACCTCCAATGGGGCCATCACGATTGAACCCGTTTACTGTCTGGGCCTGTGCGCCTGTGCGCCCGCCGCCATGGTTGATGGCAAACTGATGGGCCGGGCCACCACCGAGAAACTGACCGCCGCGATCAAAGGGGCAACCGCATGAAAATTTATGTTCCCCTCGACAGCGCCGCAAAAGCCTTGGGCGCCGATGAAGTGGCATCGGCCATCACGGCCGAGGCTGCAAAGCGCGGCCTGACCGTTCAGATCGTGCGCAACGGCAGCCGGGGCATGGTCTGGCTGGAACCGCTGGTCGAGATCGAGACCGAGGGTCAACGTCTGGCCTATGGCCCCGTGGACGTGTCCGATGTGCCCGCCCTGCTGGACGGCACGCTGGAAACGCTGGGCCGGGTGGAAGAGATTCCCTTCTTTGCCCGCCAGACCCGTCTGACCTTTGCCCGCTGTGGCGTGATCGATCCGCTGTCGCTGGCCGATTATCAGGCGCATGGCGGCCTCTCGGGCCTTCGCCGCGCCATCTCCATGACCGGTGAGGCGATCGTGGACGAGGTCAAGACCTCGGGCCTGCGCGGTCGGGGCGGTGCAGGGTTCCCAACCGGCATCAAATGGGACACCGTCCGCTTGGCGCAGGCTGACCGCAAATACATCGTCTGCAACGCCGACGAAGGCGACAGCGGCACCTTTGCCGACCGGATGATCATGGAAGGCGACCCGCTGACCCTGATCGAAGGCATGACGATTGCCGGGATCGCGACCGGCGCGACCAAGGGCTATATCTATATCCGCAGCGAATACCCGGTTGCGATCGAGGTGATGAACGCGGCCATCGCCATCGCCCGCGACAATCAGGTGCTGGGCGCATCGGTTCTGGGGTCGGGCCATGCCTTTGACCTTGAGGTGCGCGTGGGTGCCGGGGCCTATGTCTGCGGCGAAGAAACCTCGCTCTTGAACAGCCTTGAAGGCAAACGCGGCATCGTGCGGGCCAAACCGCCGCTGCCCGCGCTGGAAGGTCTGTTCGGCAAGCCGACGGTGGTGAACAACGTGCTGTCGCTGGCCACGGTTCCGGTGATTCTGGAAAAAGGCGCGGCGCATTACGCGGGCTTTGGCTTGGGCCGGTCCAAAGGCACCATGCCGATTCAGATCGCGGGCAACGTCAAATTCGGCGGATTGTTCGAAACCGCCTTTGGCATGCCCTTGGGCGAATTGGTCAACGATGTCGCCGGCGGCACCGCCAGCGGCCGCCCGGTCAAGGCCGTACAGGTCGGCGGCCCCTTGGGTGCCTATCTGCCGGTCTCGAAATTCGACACGCCCTTTGGCTATGAAGAATTTGACAGCAAGGGCGCGCTGATCGGTCATGCCGGTGTCGTGGTGTTTGACGATACCGCCGACATGCTGTCGATGGCGCGGTTCGCGATGGAATTCTGCGCGGTGGAATCCTGCGGCAAATGCACCCCCTGCCGGATTGGCGCGGTGCGCGGCGTGGAAACCATCGACCGGATCGCACGCGGCGATTCCGCCGCCGTGCCTGTGCTGACCGATCTTTGCGAAACGATGAAAGACGGGTCGCTCTGCGCTTTGGGTGGGTTTACGCCCTTCCCGGTCATGTCGGCGCTGACCCATTTCCCCGATGATTTCGCCCGTGCCAAAGAGGCGGCGGAATGAGCGAAACCGTCAAGGGGCCAGCGTCCTATTTCCCCTCGATCGAGGCGAAATATGGCCAGCCGATCGGTCATTGGCTGACGATGGCTACCGAAAAATTGTCCACCCTTCCGCATATGGAAGTGGTAATTTTCCTGAAATCAGAACACGGGCTTGGCCACGGCCATGCCAATGCCATCGTCGCCCACGCAAAAGCGCAGAAGTGAGAGCACCGGAATGAAAGACTTTATCATCCCCGATGACCGCGATATGGGCACCCCCGCCCGCAAAGGCCCGCCCGTCACCC
>JALQUQ010000495.1 GCA_023263735.1 Paracoccaceae bacterium
ACCGCGACGGCGTCGGGCCAGCATGTTCTGGTGGCGACCACGCGGTCGAAAGCGGTGCTTCGCGCCGTGGCGGGCGAGATGGCCGAGGATCACGCGATCGTCGATTATTTCCCCAGTTACGAGATCATCACCGGCGCGCCCACGCGCAGCGCCTTTTTCGCGCCCAACTTGCGGTCGGTCGAGCCGCAAGGGGTTGATCTGGTGATGGGGCATTTCTTTGCCGGTCTGTCGCTCTCGGCCCCGGCGCGGCATGGGGGCGATGCAGATTTGGAGGCCGCGCGCGAGGCGGCGTTGCAGGATGCCTTGGCCGAGGAAGAACTCGCCTGCGAAGAGGCCATGCTGGAGACGTTCAATGCCCGGTCCTGATCTGATCCTTTTGGGCGACAGCCACACCGGGGCCCTGCATCAGGCCGCCGTCGCGCGGGGGATGGACGCGCGGCTTTTGTACATCAATGGCAATTTCTGGCACGAAAACCGGATGCGGTGGCATCCGCGCATGGGCATTGGCGCCAAATACCGGCCAAGGCTTCAACGGCAGATCCGCGATCTGGCGCAGAGCCTGGGGGGCACGGTGTTTCCGGCCGATACGCCGGTTCTGGCCTCGATCGGGTATCATCTGGGGCGGCTGGTGCCCCGGCTGGCGCGGCTGGGCCATACGCCCGACCCCCTTCACGCCGAAACCGATGATCGGCTCTTTCTGTCGCAGGCCTTTCTTGACGCCTATATCCTGTCGCAGCGGGGCAATCTGATCGATCTTCTGGCTTCGGCCGCGCGGGTGGCGCCGGTGGTGGTCATCGCTCCGCCGATGATCCAGACCGATCCGGTCGCGCTTTATGTGGCCAATCGGATCACCGAAGTGTTGATGGCGCGCGGGGTTCGGGTGTTTGATCCGCGTCGCGAACCCGATTGGGCCGGTCAGCCCTTGCCCGAAGCCTTGCGCGCGCCAGATCAGGTGCATGGAAACGCCGCCTATGGCGAGGCGGTTCTGGCGCGCTTGTTTGACCGTGGGCTTTTACCCGGGGCCGCCTGAACCCCTTGGCCCGGGCCAAACACGCGGGGGCCGGATGCGGGCACTCATCATTGGCGACACGGGCGGCATCGGGCGCGCCCTTGCAGATCATCTGCGGGCCGAGGGGGCCGAGGTCATCGGCCTGTCGCGCCGCAGCGGATTTGACCTGACCGACGAGGCCGGCATTCACTCCGGGCTTCGGGCCGCGCTTGACGGCCTCCCGCCGCCCGAGCTGATGGTGATCGCCACCGGCATTCTGGAGACCGGGGGCACCCCGCCCGAAAAATCGTGGCGTCAGCTTGACCCGGCGGTCATGGCGCGGCAGTTCGCCGTCAATGCCATCGGGCCCGCGCTGGTGCTGAAACATGCGCTGCCCCTGTTGCCCCGGGATCGCCCCGCGCATGTGGGGGTGCTGTCGGCGCGCGTCGGGTCGATCGGTGACAACCGGTTGGGCGGCTGGGTCAGCTATCGGGCGGCCAAGGCGGCGCTGAACCAGATCCTGCACACCTATGCCATCGAATGGCGCCGCACCCATCCGCAGGCGGTTCTGGCCGCGCTGCATCCCGGCACCGTCCAGACCGAATTGACCCGCCGCTATGCCGGCAGCCATCCCACCGTGCCGCCTCAGGTGGCCGCCGCAAACCTGCTGGGGGTCTTGCGCGGCCTTGGCCCTGACCAATCGGGCGGGTTCTATGATTGGCGGGGGGAAAGCGTGCCATGGTGACGCCCCGGTTGATCCTTGTCTTGGGCGATCAGCTTTCGCCCGGCCTTTCGGCTTTGGCGCAGGCCGACCCCGCCCGCGACATCATCGTCATGGCCGAGGTCGGGGCCGAGGGCCGCTATGTCCCGCATCATCCGCAGAAAATCGCGCTGATCCTGTCGGCCATGCGCCATTTCGCACAAGATTTGCAGGCGGCGGGCTGGACAGTCGCCTATTCCACGCTGGACGACCCCGCCAACAGCCAGTCCCTTGCG
>JALQUQ010000496.1 GCA_023263735.1 Paracoccaceae bacterium
CCTCAAAGCACCTGCGCGGCGATTTCAACTATGCCTGGCCCACCGCTGAAATCGCGGTGATGGGGGCCAAGGGCGCGACTGAAATCCTGTATCGCAGCGAATTGGCCGATAAGGAAAAGATCGCCCAACGCACCAAGGATTACGAAGACCGGTTTGCCAATCCCTTCGTGGCCGCCGAAAAAGGCTTCATCGACGAGGTGATCATGCCCCATTCCACCCGCCGCCGGGTGTCGCGGGCCTTTGCATCGCTGCGCTCAAAGAAGCTGGCCAACCCTTGGAAGAAGCACGATAACATCCCCCTCTGATTTCGAACAGCAGGAGGTCTTGGCGTGAAACGGTATCAACATGGCGTGGGCGGGCGCAGGCCCGGTCTGGGGCGGCTAACCCCCCGGATTCAGGCGAAAAATGCGCTTACCGCCGCGCAGGATATGGTAAAGTTGACGGCAGACCTACCAGATATGGATGTTTTGGCGGGCTTGCGCGCAGGCTCTGATGTAACCGTGACACAGGCGACAAACTTGGCACTTTACGCATATGCAGCGATGTTTGTTTCCGCTACTCTACCGCAAGGTCGAACCCAAGCGGCCTATGCCTCGCATTGGGGGCTTGGCGGCGATATGGTTTTCGCCGTGGCCCCCCAAGAATATAGGAGTAGAGGATGTCGAAGAGCACCAAAGTTATCGTGGCCCTGTGCATGGTCGCATTCGTATCGGCATGCGCTAAGAAAGCCAGCGAAGAAATCGTCTACGTGGACGAGCCCGTTTCGGTCGAACCGACCTACACCGGCAAGTACAAGTAATCGACGGGGCGCGGCGCAGGGCGGTTTCGCCCCTGCGCCCGCCTTCCGGCACGCCCTCCTTCGGTCCGGGGGGGCGTCATGCTGAAACACCGCGGTTTCCCCGGCCGCCTCACCGGCACCGATTTCCAATTCGTCATTCGTCGTGAAAACCGCAAGGAAGGGCCGACCAAGCTCATCCAGCGCGAGCGTTTCAAAGACCGCAAGAACACCGACCGCCAAGCGGACGAGGCGTTCATGCGCGCCCTTTGGGACTATTTCGGCGAAGAGCCCTTTGAACGCGGCAATCTGGATGCCGGGCGTCTGTCGTGGCTTTTCGGCCGCGAGGTCGTGGCCGCCGAAGACCCGTTCGATCCGAAATCCTACGAAGCCCTGCTGCGCATCGATGTGAAAAAGGCGCAGGTCAGTTTCCCCAAAGTCTTTGCCCCCGAAGAAGACCCGCTTCCCGCCGACGATTGGGACGATTGGGATGACGAGGACGAAGAATGAGCGGATTCCTGCCCGGATTTATGCTGAAACGGCAAAGGGTTGCGCATGGCTGCGCAATCACGCTTTCGGCATTTGATTTGCCGGGCGGGGCCGTGCACCTTGGCCTTGCGTCGGTTCAACCCCTCCGATGCTCCCTGCGCGCAACCACGTTCCCGGTGCGCGCGATCCCTTCCCCTGCTGTGCGGTCTGGCTCGTTCTGGGCCAGACCGCATTTTTTTCGGCTTACCCGCCACGACAGCCACGGCACATCGGCAATCTGTTGCGCAAGGCGCGTCGGGTCATGGAATCCCCCCTTTTCCTGTACTGTGGAAAGCGTATGCTCGGGCTCAACGATAACCCTGAACCGAGGCAGTCTCCCATGTTCAAGAAATCTCTCATCGCGGCCATCCTTTCCGCCAGCGTCGTATCGGGCTGTGTCGCCCCGAATGGCAACGCCCCAACCAATTCGGCAGCCATCCGCACCGTCGGTGGCGCGCTTGCTGGCGCAGTCATCGCAGATGCCACTGGCGGCGGTCGGGCAGGCGGGGATCATGGCCCGCAGCGAGCCGATCGAGCGCGTCGTCGCGGATCCGGCCACCGCGCCGGAGGTGAAGACGCGTCTCGAGCTGGCGCAAAGGGCGCGAGAGTTCGCCGTGGACGAGCTGGCGCTGCCCGACGGGCGCAGCTACCGCAAGTACGCCGACCTC
>JALQUQ010000497.1 GCA_023263735.1 Paracoccaceae bacterium
TCGAGGAAGCGTTTGAGCTGTTCGGCCTGACCGACTTCCAGCCAGATTTTCAGAAAGATGATCCCTTCGTCGACGATCATCTGTTCAAAGGCGGGAAGCTGGCGGAAGAAATGCATCCTTTGTTCGGGGGTGCAAAAGCCAAAGACATGTTCGATGATGGCGCGGTTGTACCAGCTGCGGTCAAAGAGCGCGATTTCCCCGTTCGCGGGCAGCCAGTCGACATAGCGCTGGAAATACCATTGGGCGGCTTCGCGGTCCGAGGGTTTTGACAAAGCGACCACGTTGCAGCCCCGCGGGTTGAGGTTCATGCGCACCGCGTTGATCGTGCCGCCCTTTCCGGCGGCATCGCGGCCCTCGAACAGGACGACCAGCCGTTTGCCCGTGGATTTGAGGTCGGTTTGCATGCGCACCAACTGGATTTGCAGCGCCTCCATCGTGGCGTCATAGAGTTTGCGCTTGAGTTCCGTGGAATAGGGATAGTCTTTGTTCAGGATTTGCTTGCCATCGTCGTTTTCGATGGCCCGGCGCACCTCTTTCGGTGCTTTGGTTTTGAAATAGCTGCTGATGGCGCCATCAAACGGCAAGTTCATCGTTACCCCCTACATGTTTTGGCCAGTATGGCGATTGCTAGGGGCTGCGCAATCCGGCTTTGCGGGCCGCGCGGTCAATGGCGGCAAGGATTTGGGGCACATGGGTGTGGTGGGGCATGTGGCCCGCGCCGGCCAAGACGGTGAGCTGCGCCTTGGGGATCATCTGCGACAGGGGGCGCGAATGGACATCAAGCGGCACGATCGTATCGGCATCGCCATGGATCAGGTCAACCGGCAGGTCCAAGCTGGAATAGCGGGGCTGCATCTCGACCGTCTGGGGGCGCAGGGCGTTCACTTGCGCCAGATTTTCGCGCAAGGACGAGGCGCGCAGGATCAGGGACATGCCAATCTGATCGGCATAGCCCTTTGGCGGTGGGGAGGGGGCGAAGACGCCGTCCAAGGATGCGACGGCATAGCTTTGTGGCACATAGGCCGCGGCAAGGCGGGGCAGGATCGCCCGTGCGACGGCGGTTTCATTCGCGCGGTACCAGGGGTCAAGCGTGCCGGGCCAGGGTTGCGATACGGCCGCAACCAGCACCAGTGCTGCGGGTGGCTCTTGCAGGGCCCAGGCGAGGGCGACCGCGCCCCCATAGCTGTGGCCCAGCACGATGGGGCGGGTAACCCCGAGTTGGGCCACGGCCTTGCGCAGATGCGCGGCTTGGGCGGCAACCGAGGGGCCGGCGGTGCCCAGACTGTCCGACCAGCCCAAGCCCGGCCGATCCACGGCGATGACACGATAGCTGCGTGACAGCGGCCCGATCAATTGGGGAAGGAAGTCGCGCAAATTGCCGTTGGCCCCGTGGATCAGCACCAGATCGGGGCCGCTCCCCTGCACCAGAACATGCACGGCCTTGCCATCCACCTGCAGAAACTGCCCGACGGGCGCGGCTTCGCGTTTGGCCTGATCGACCCGGGCCCGTTCGCGGAAACCGGTCAGCCCCGCCAATCCGACGCCCGCGATCAGCAGACTAACGACCAATGTCCGAAATCTCATAGGGCGTGGTCTGATAGATGTCGTTGATCCAGTTGCCGTACAGCAAATGGGCATGGCTGCGCCAGCGGTTCAGCGGCTTTTGGCTGGGGTCATTGTCGGGGTAATAGTTTTCGGGAATGTTGATCGGCTTTCCGGCCGCAACGTCGCGGTCATATTCCTGTTTCAGTGTGTCGCTGTCATATTCAAAGTGATTGAACAGATAGAGCGACCGTTTGCCCGGATCGGCAACCAGACAGGGGCCGGTCTGCGCGCTGTCGATCAGAATCTGCAAGCCGGGCACGGCATTGATCTCATCGCGCCGCAATTCGGTCCAACGGCTGACGGGGATGACCATATCGTCGGAAAATCCGCGC
>JALQUQ010000498.1 GCA_023263735.1 Paracoccaceae bacterium
CGTCGTTGCCAAAGGCGGCCTTGGCCTCGGAGCGGGCGGTGCGGAAGGCAACTTCCAGCTCGGCCTCGCTTTTCGCGACCTTCATCCCACGGCCACCGCCGCCGGCGGTTGCCTTGATGATCACGGGATAGCCCATGCCCCCAGCGACCCGTTTGGCGGTGTCAAAATCGGGAACGCCGCCTTCAGACCCGGGAACAACCGGAATCCCCAGTTTCTTGGCGGTGTCCTTGGCGGTGATCTTGTCGCCCATGATGCGGATATGCTCCGCCTTGGGGCCAATAAAGGTGATGCCGTGATCTTCCAGCGCCTGCGCAAAGCTCGCATTTTCGGACAAGAAGCCATAGCCCGGATGCACCGCCTGAGCGCCGGTGATTTCGCAGGCCGAAATGATGGCGGCCTTGTTCAGATAGCTTTCGCTGGACGGGGCCGGGCCAATACAGACCGATTCATCGGCCATGCGCACATGCATTGCGTCGGCATCGGCGGTGGAATGCACGGCGACCGACTGGATCCCCATTTCCCGGCACGCGCGGATCACGCGCAGCGCAATCTCACCCCGGTTGGCGATCAGGATTTTATCGAACATCACGCCCTCATTCGATGATGAGCAGGGGGGTGCCGTATTCCACGGGCGTGCCGTCTTCGACCAGAATACGCTTGACCGTCCCGGCGCGCGGGGCGGGGATGTGGTTCATGGTCTTCATCGCCTCGATGATCAGAACGGTCTGACCCTCGGTCACGGTGGCGCCCACGGTGACAAAGGCGGCTGCGCCGGGCTCTGCCGCCAGATAGCACGTGCCCACCATGGGCGAGGTCACGGCGCCCGGATGCTGGGCCGGGTCATCGGTGGCCGCGGCGGCGGCCGGGGCCGCCACGGGGGCAGCAGCGGCGGGCGCGGCCGCATAGACGGGGGCGGCAACCGGTGCGGCCACGGTCACGACATTGGCCTGCTTGACCACGCGCACTTCCAGACTGTCGTCTTCGCCGTATTCACGCTTGACCGACAGTTCCGTCAGTTCGTTCTTGTTCAGAAGTTCCGCGAGTGCCGAAATGAAGGCCACGTCTGCGTCGGGGGAATGCTTGCTCATGCCGTCCTCTGATGGCTGTTGATCGCCAGTTGGGGGCCCTTGGGGCCATTCCGTATTGATGCCGGTTCCAAAACGGAAAGCCGGGGCTGAATGCTTATAGCCGCACGAAGCCGAGGTGAAAAGCACCCATTCCGTGCGCAATTTTCAGGCATCAGTTGCCCCATTTCGCGAAATTTTCCAAGGGTTGAAAATTTACCGTTTGATAAAAAAATTGACCTGTGTCAGCCTTGGACAAAAGCAAGATCAGGGAGCGCATCGCCTATGTCCAACAGCCCGCTGACGCCCGGCATCGTGCCGCATCGTCTGGCCGCCGACCGCATTGCTGCGAATTTCGCCGATCACGAGGCCCCGCTTGACCGGCACGAGGCGCGGGTGGCGGCGGATCGGTGCTATTTCTGCCATGACGCGCCGTGCATGACCGCCTGCCCGACGTCGATCGATATTCCGCTGTTTATCCGCCAAATCGCCACCGGAACCCCGGAATCTGCCGCAAAAACCATCTGGAATCAGAATATTCTGGGCGGAATGTGTGCGCGGGTCTGCCCGACCGAAACGCTGTGCGAAGAGGTTTGCGTGCGGGAAGTGGCCGAGGGCAAGCCGGTCGAGATTGGCCGCCTGCAACGTTTCGCCACCGATACGGCGATGGCCAAGGGCCTGCATCCCTTTACCCGCGCGGCCGCCACCGGCAAGACCGTGGCCGTCGTGGGGGCCGGGCCTGCGGGTCTGGCCTGTGCGCATCGTCTGGCCATGCACGGGCATGACGTGGTGGTCATGGATCGCCGGGCCAAGGCGGGCGGGCTGAACGAATATGGAATCGCCAGCTATAAATCGACCAAC
>JALQUQ010000499.1 GCA_023263735.1 Paracoccaceae bacterium
GCTATAGGCCATGGGCACCACCGGCACGCCCGAGGAAAAGGCGGCGATGCAGGCATGCATCCGGGCGCCTGCAAAAAAGTCGAGACCCGCGATATAGCTCTTGGCCTCCGAGGGGGTGGCAAAGGCCGGGGCCAGCACGACGCCGGGGAACTCCCCGGCCAAGGCGGCGCTTGCCCGGTAATCATCCTCGCGCACCATGCGGCCGGTCTCCACGATCACATGGGGCACCAGATGCACCTCGGCCCCCCGCGCCTGAAAGCTCTGGATCAGGCGGCGGATCAGCCCGGGGTAATCAAGCGCGATCCCCAGTTCATTCTTGCCGGTATAGCCCCCCGCCATCAACAGGCCCGAGACATTGAGGCCCACCCGCACCGGCCCGCCCTCACGCGCCTCAGGCGCGTCATAGGGCAGGCGCAGGGCCACATCCGAGGCCTCGACCGCCGGGCCCTTATACCCCAACTCCCGCAGGGCGGCGGTGGATTTGGCATCGCGCGTGGCCACCAAGGCCGAGAGCCGCAGCGACCAGCGCGCCAGCATCCGCGACCAGCCCTTGGTAAAGGGGCCAATGGTCTGCGGGGCCACCACCAGAGGCCGTCCTGCCAGATGGGTCAGGAATTTCATCACGAACATGCGTTTCAACCGGCCCGCGCCGTAGAGATCGGCGAAACTGTCGCCCGCCCCGATATCAATCACCAGATCGGCGCGGCGAACGGCGGCGAAAAACCCGCTGGGCCGGATCAGAAAGCCGCCATCCACATCGATGACCCGCAGATCCTCGCCCGTCACATAGGGGGCGCGGGCATCTTTCCAATCCAGCACGGTGATTTCGGCCGGGCGCCCCAGATCGGCGGCCAGCCGCCGCACAATGGCGATCTGGGACACGGTCAGCGCCCCCACCCCCAGATTGTCGGACCGGGTGGAATGCATGATCAGCAGCAGGCGAAGGGGGCGTGGAGACATCGATCTTCCGTCAGGATGGGGCCCGGAAGGCGCGGCGCAGCATTCCGGCAAAGTTTTTCAGGTTGCGGCGCAGCGGGTTCTGGCCCGCCGCGGCCCACAGATGCAGGCCGACGTAGCGGGGCACGGGTTTGCCCGCCACCCGCAGCGCCAGAAGCCGGGCCAAAAGGGCGCGGCGGCGTTCGCGCTGACCGGGTTGAATGGCCGCCAGCGCCGCGACGTCAAAGGGCGCGGTTTCCAACTGCCCGGCCGCTTGGGCCGCAGCCAGAAGTGCCGCCCCTTTTTCCGTGCGCGCGACGATCAGGCTGAGGCCCGGGGCCTCTTGAAACACCGGATAGCCCGCCGCATCGCTTTCCCAGGCATCGGCGCAGACCAGATCGGCGGCGACCCCGGTGCCATCGGCACAGATCTTGCAGCGGTGCTGCACATGTTTCGACAGGATCTTGCCCCAGCTGTCGTGATAGCTCATCGCGCGCTGCGTTCCGTCGCGCAGCGTGGCGGTGGCCTGCCCCGGCCAGCCATTGCCGCGATAACGAAAGGCAAGGGTGTCCGCTTCGGGGGCGTCGAGCGCCGCCAGCACCGCCCGCCCGCCCCGATGGCTGGGCACTCCGGCGCAGAAAAACGACAAGATCACCGGAAAGACCGCGCCATATTCGGGCCGTTCGGCGATCAGGGCGCGCAGGGCGGCGGCATCGCAGGGCTTGCCCACAAAGGCAAGGCGCTGGCCCATGCGAAACGGTTAAGTCCGAAGAATTGCATACCCCAGTGAGAAATACACTCAACTTGCATAGCATCTTTAGATTGGTCACCGTTAGTTTCGATGTCTTTGTACCAAGTACGGTATTTTCTTGACACACCATCTCCTTGCTCTTTGTATCTCAATTGGATAGAAGGAATGTTTTGACCTTTCGCATCTTTATCCATTGACAATGGCACAACGTATGCAGAGTTTACATAGTT
>JALQUQ010000049.1:0-2461 GCA_023263735.1 Paracoccaceae bacterium
GGTCATCGTCGTGGCTGTCGTCGCAGTCACTTTCGCCCTTGTCTTCGTCTTCGTCGTCTTTATCTTCACCGTCGTGACTGTCGTCATGATGGTCATCATCGTGATCGTGATCGTGATCGTGTCCCTTGTGGTCATGACCGTCGTGATCGGATGTGTCGCACGAGTCATCCTGATCATCGGTCGGCAGGTCGGTCGTTTCGTCGCCGGTAAAGTAGTAATAGCTTTCCCCTTGCGAGGCGCTGTAGATCGTCGCCTTGATCACCGTCGTTTTGGGGTCTGCTTCCGGGTGGAGCGTTTTCAGTTCTTCTGCGGCTTTGGTGTAGTAATCCGACAGATCAAGGGTTGACGGGTCCACGCCTGCTGGGGTCTCGATCCAGATGTTCAGATCGTCAAGTCCGTCGCCGTTCAGGTCGACGTGCAGGGTCACGCCCGTGGTGTCGGTCGGAACGCCCGGGAACGGGATGCCACCGCCCGAACCGGTGCCCGTGTCGCCATCATCTGCGCAATCATCCCCTGACTCTTGGCCATGGTTGTCGCCATGGTGATCATGATGGTCTTCGTGGTGATCCTGATGATGGCTGTCATCGTCGTGATGGTGGTCATCATCCTTGTGGCCGAACAGGCTGAATCCATGCGGTTGCCCGTGTCCCGCGTTGAAAAAGCCCTTGGAACCGGCCCCATGACCAAACGAGAAAGGATTCTTTCCCGTAAAATCGTTGTTATCGCAGTCTTGGCCGAAATTGACGTGCCCACGGCCGCCACCGCCGAATGCACCAAATTTGAATCGCATCATTTGAGGTAACCCATACTAACGCACCCACCCATGTTTTGGCATAAGGGTGGAGCCTCAATTTTGCCATGAATTTGCCAGAAACAATCCGTTTCCATTTTGAAAACAGAGGCTTGGCAGAAATTCTGGTGGGGTGCTGTCAGGCGGGGCGATGCGTCAGGTGATGCTTTCCAGACGCTCTTTCGACATTTCCCCGGGTACGATCGTCAGCGGGATCGGAAGGCTGCCAGAAGATTTGGAAAGTTGTGTAACCAACGGACCCGGACCGGATTTTTCGGTTCCCGCCCCCAGAACCAGAACGCCGATTTCGCGATCTTCGCGGATGACGGCAAGGATTTCGGAAACCGGGTCACCTTCGCGGATCAGCAGTTCAGGTTCGATCCCCTGCCGGTCGCGCATCCATTTGGCGAAAACTTCGAAATGGGCCTCGATCCGCTCGCGCGCTTCGGCGCGCATCAGATCGGCGACCCCGATCCAGTGCTGAAATTCCTCGGGCGGAATCACGGAAAGAATCGCCACCCCGCCCCCGGTATGAGCGGCGCGCAGGGCGGCAAAACGCATCGCGTTCAGGCATTCGCGGCTGTCATCCAGAACTACGAGAAACTTGCGCATATCTTCCTCCGTTGACCCGCCGCATGTTGAACCGGGGCAGGTCGGCTTGTCCAGCCCCGGTCGGTGCGAAGAGTGAACCCAAAGGCGCGGCTGCGCCGCACGCCTTTTGCCTCGGCTCTGGCCTGCGCCAGAGCCTCAGGGGTTAGGTGCGGCGCGACCGCACCATGCCGACGATATCGTAGACCTGATCCACGATCGGACGGGCAATCGCCTCGGCGCGGTCGGCGCCCTGACCGAGGATGCGGTCAATCTCGGCCGGGTCTTGCATCAGACGGTTCATCTCGGTCGTGATCGGAGACAGTTTCGAAACCGCCAGATCGGCCAGCTTTGGCTTGAACGTTCCGAATTGCGCCCCCGCGTATTCGGAGATGACCTCGGCCGCGCTGACGCCCGACAGGGCCGCGTAGATATTGACCAGATTGCGGGCCTCTGGGCGGTCTTTCAGACCGTCAAGCGTGTCGGGCAAGGGTTCCGGGTCGGTCTTGGCCTTGCGGATCTTGGCCGCGATCATGTCGGCGTCATCGGTCAGGTTGATGCGCGACTGATCCGACGGATCGGATTTCGACATCTTTTTCGAACCGTCCCGCAAAGACATGACGCGGGTGGCGGCCCCTTCGATGATCGGATCGACGACCGGAAAGAAATTGACGCCAAAGTCATTGTTGAACTTGATCGCGATGTCGCGGGTCAGTTCCAGATGCTGTTTCTGGTCTTCGCCCACCGGCACCATTGTCGCGTGATACGCCAGAATGTCTGCCGCCATCAGGGCAGGATAGGCGAACAGGCCCAAGGACACGTTTTCCGAATTTTTTCCGGCCTTGTCCTTGAACTGGGTCATCCGGCTCATCCAGCCCATGCGCGCGACACAGTTGAAGATCCAGCCCAATTCGACATGGGCCGTAACCTGACTTTGGTTGAACAGAACCGAGCGCGCCGGATCGATGCCAGCGGCGATAAAGGCCGCGGCCCCTTCGCGGGTGGCGTGGCGCAGTTTTTCCGGGTCTTGCCAGACGGTGATCGCATGCATGTCGACGAGGCAGTAGATCGTTTCGATCCCTT
>JALQUQ010000049.1:2471-12456 GCA_023263735.1 Paracoccaceae bacterium
ATCGGTGCGGCCCTCGCGTACGCGCCGGCCAGGTAGATCGTTTCGATCCCTTCATCCTGCTTTTCGACAAACCGTTTCAGCGCGCCAAGGTAATTGCCAAGGGTCAATCCGCCCGAGGGTTGGATCCCCGAGAAGATGCGCGGCTTGAACGGCGACTGAGGCGTTTGGACCGGCTCGGTCATGGGTGGTCTCCATCTGGAAAAACGTGCTCGTGTGGCGTAATCCATGGGGAAAGGCCCGTCAATCATGGCCACAGAGAAAGCAGAAGACATGCAGGATTATAACGCGCCGCCCCTCAATCCTTTGCCTTGGGTCGTTTGGCTTCTGGCCTTGCCGATGATGGCGATGGAGCTGGTGGTTTCCATGGCCGAGGCGGGATTTGTCGGTGGGGTCGAGGGCGCGGGATGGCGCGTGCAGGCGCTGACGATGTTCGCCTTTTCGCCTGATATGCTGCGCAAGATGGTGGAATTAGGCACGTACCCTCCCGAACATCTGTACCGCATTCTGACCTTTCCCTTTGTGCACGGCAACACGATGCACGCGGTCTTTGTCGTGGTCATGCTGTTGGCACTTGGCAAGGCCGTCGGGTCGATCTTTCGGTGGTGGGCGGTTATCGTGATCTTTTTCGGGGCGGCTGTGGTTGGGGCTGTGGTCTATTCGATGACCTTGCCCAATCAACATGCCGCTCTGTTCGGGGGGTATCCGGCCGTCTATGGCCTGATCGGCGGTTTTACCTTTTTGCTTTGGGTTGGGCTGGCGGCGACCGGGGCCAACAGGTTCCGCGCCTTTGGGCTGATCGGCTTTTTGCTGGCGGCGCAGCTTTTGTTCGGTTTGCTCTTTGGCGGCGGGCAGGAATGGGTGGCGGATCTTTCGGGATTTGCCTTTGGCTTCCTTGCCTCTTTCGTTGTCAGCCCCGGGGGGTACTCTCGCGTGTTGGCCAAGATCCGCACGCGGTAGCATCCGGCCCCCATGCTTAGCCCGATAGACCCCAAGGCCCTGACGATCCTATTTGGTACGCGCTGGTCGGCCAAGGGCTGGCACGACGAAGCGGCCCTGTCCGAGGAGGACCGGGTGCTTGCAAAGGCGGAACGGCTCATTTTTGATCCGATGCCCCTTGGACATGACGCCTTGATCGCCGACATCGGGACGCTGCGGGACCGGATTTCGCTGCAACAGGTGGCGGCGGCATTCGTGGCCTCGCTTTCGACACGGCGGCTAGACCTGCGCTCGGCCCTTGGAAGCTGGATGGCCGCCCGCCACATGCCCCTTCACACCATGGCCCAATCCCCGTCCGAGCTTTGGCCCACCGGCAACCGCTGCTGCCAGATCTGCAACGGCATCGACTATGCCGGGGACACGGCAACCGATCTGAACATCCTGAGCCTTGAGCGGCACAAATGGGGAGGGCTGCGCCACACGATCGACCCGGCCTATGTCTGGTTCGATCTGCGCGAATTTGTCCTGCTGCCGCAGATTGACCCCAGCGCCGATGACCGCAGGATCCTTGGCGCAATTCTCTCTGTGGCGCGGTCGGTGCAGGCTGCGGCGCGACCCGGCGATCTGGAAAAGGCGTTGGGAAAGGTGGTGAAAAGCAATGCCTATGAACGGCGAGTGCTGATTTCCATTCTGGCCATTGCCGGGGTCTTGCAGCCGCAGGACCAGCCTTCCTTGCGCACCGGATCGGTGGCTGCCCATCAGCGGATCATGCCCGTGATGCACAAGACTGACTGGCCTTGGCCTGCCGTCTGGTGGCGTGGAAGCGATGGTGTCGATGCCGCTGCGGTGGCCGAGGTGTTCGGCGGGTTTCTTTAGGTCTTCTTGCGGCGCCTCAGGCTTGATTTCAGTTCGGCGATCGAAAACGCCCCAATCAGCGTGCCGGACGAGAAATAGGCGATCACGCCCGCCCCGATCAGGATCGACAGTCCAAGGACCCTGAGGCCGGGTGCCGCCAACATCGGCAAGAGCATCAGGTTTGCCGCCCACAAAACGGCCCCCATGACGGCTGCCGCGACGAATATCCGCCACAATCGGGCTTTCAGGCGGCTGTCAAAGGCGGCCTCTGCCCCCATCGAGCGGCTTCCCAGCCAAAGTTGAAGCGCCATGATCCAGCCTGACAGGGTTGTGGCCAGCGCCGCGGCGGCAAAGCCCATGATCGGCATCAGGCCGACGGCAATCACCAGATTGGTGATCATCGACAAAAGCGCATAATTGAACGGGCGGCGGGTGTCTTCGCGGGCGTAGAACAGGGGTTGCAGCACCTTTTGCAGCACAAAAGCCGGGAGACCAAGGCCGTAGATCGCCAGCGCGAGGGCCGTGTTTGCTGCGTCTTCGGTGCCAAACGCGCCGCGCTGGTACAGAACCGTGCACAGCGGACCGGCAATGACGACCAGCGCCACCGCCGCGGGCACCGTCAGCGCCAATGCAAATTCAGTGCCGCGGTTCAGGGCGTCGCGCCCTTCGCCTTCGATTCCGGCGCGCAGGGCCCGCGACAGGGCGGGCAAAAGCGCGGTCCCGATGGCGATGCCCACCACACCCAGTGGCAATTGATACAGCCTGTCCGCATAGGCCAGCCAGGCGACCGCGCCTTCGGTTTGCGAAGCGACCTGCCGCCCGACGATCAGGTTGATCTGGACGACCCCCCCGGCCAATACCGCAGGGCCGGCGATAATGGCGAGGCGTTTCAGATCAGCGGTCCAGCGGGGAAGGCCCAAAACAAAGGTCTGGCCCAGCTTGCGGGCCGAATACCAGGCAAACGCCAGTTGCAGAATGCCGGTCAGCGGCAGGGTCCAGGCCAAGGTCAGGCCCATGTTCCACCCCATCTGATCGGCAAGAAGCATCGCCGCAATGAACGCAAGGTTCATCAAGACCGGCACGAAACCCGCTTCGACAAAGCGACCCTTTGTGACCAGAACCCCCGAGATCAGGGCGACAAGGCTGACAAACAGAATATAGGAAAACCCGATCTTTCCATAAAGGACAGCCAAGGCAAACCGGGCATCGCCCTGAAAGCCCGCCGCCATGGCATAGACCAAGGCGGGCATGGCCAATGTGCCAATCACCGAAAAGACGACCAAAAGCCAAGCCATCGCGTTAAAGGCATTCTGAGCGAATTCGGCGGCATCTTCGCCCGCCTCGACCTTTTTCGAATAGATCGGAACGAATGCCGTATTGAACGCGCCTTCGGCAAAGAACCTGCGGAACATGTTGGGCAAGGATTGCGCGACCAAGATCGCATCGGCGACAGCCCCCGCACCCAGATAATTCGCCATCAGCACATCACGGGCAAAGCCTGCGCCGCGCGACACCAACGTCCATCCGCCCAACGTCATCACATTGCGGATCAGATTGCCTGCACTCATTGTCTTGCCTTATCTTGCGGCGCGTTCGGCACCGTCGGCGATGGCTTGGCGAAGTTTCTTCTCCAAAGCCTCTTGTTTCGATTTCGCGTGCAACTTCAGACCGAACATGTCTTTCACATAGAACGAATCCACCACTTGGGCGCCATAGGTCGCGATGACGGCCGAAGCGATATAAATGTTGTTGTTGGCCAATGTGCGCGTCAGATCGAAAAGCAGGCCGGGGCGGTCGCGGGTGTCAACCTCGATGATCGTATAGATGTCCGACCCTTCGTTATCCATCGTGATGTGGGTCGGAAAGCGGAACTCGCTTTCGCGCTTTTTGACCTTGTCTTTGTCTTTCAGGGCGTCGCGGGCAACCACTTCGCCTTTGAGCGTTTTGCCGATGATGGTGCGCAATCGTGGCAGGCGGGCCTCGTCATAGGGGTGGCCATCGGCATCCTGAATCCAAAAGACGGCGGTCGCGTAGCCATCCTTTGACGTATAGGTCCGGGCATCCACGACGTTTGCCCCGACCAAGGCCAATGCTCCGGCAAGCCGCGAAAAGATGCCGGGGTGATCGGCAAGAGCAAAGGCCGCCCGCGTGGCATCATGTTGCGGGTCGGGGTGAAGGTCGATGCGAATCTCATCCTCGCCCAACCCACGCAGCAGGCGCGCAAAGACAATTTGGGTATCCGTCGAAAGACCTTGCCAATAGGGGGCGTAGTGACGTGCGGCTTCGGCCCGCAGATCGGCCACCGACCAATCTGACATGGCCTCGCGAAAGGCGCGCTTGGCCTCGTTTTCGCGCTGTTCGCGGTTGACGTTTTCCAGACCGTTTTCCAACGCTTCGGCGGTTTCGGAATACAGCCGGCGCAACAGCATGGCTTTCCAGTTGTTCCACGTTCCGGGCCCGACGCCCCGGATGTCGCACACGGTCAGCACCGTCAAAAGGTCAAGCCGTTTTCTGGTTTTGACCACCTTTGCAAAATCGCGAAGGGTTCTGGGGTCACCGATATCGCGCTTTTGCGCCGTATCCGACATCAGAAGATGATACCGAACAAGCCACTCGACCGTCTCGCATTCGTCTTGGGTCAGGCCCAGACGCGGTGCAATCCGGCGGGCCATCTGCGCGCCAAGGATCGAATGATCTTCGGGCCGCCCCTTGCCGATATCATGCAAGAGCAGCGCAACATACAGAACGCGCCGGTTGACCCCTTCGCTTAGGATGTTCGAGGCGACGGGCAACTCTTCGACCAGTTCCCCCCGCTCGATTTGCGCAAGGTTCGAGATGCATTGGATGGTATGTTCGTCGACCGTGTAATGGTGGTAGACGTTGAACTGCATCATGGCGACGATGGCTTCGAATTCCGGGATGAAGGTGCCCAGAACCCCAAGTTCGTTCATCCGTCGCAAGGCCCGTTCTGGATTGCCGTGCTTGAGCATCAGATCCAGAAAGATCTGAATCGCCTCGGGGTTCGTGCGCATGTCATCGTCGATCATGTGCAGGTTGGCGGCGATCAGGCGCATCACGTTGGGGTGCAGCAGGTAGTTGGTGCGCAACCCCTCTTCAAAGACCCGCAACAGGTTCAGCTTGTCTTTGAGGAAGGCCTTTGCATCCACAACATCGATGCGACCCTGAATCACCTGAAAGTCGGATTTCACCCGTTTGCGGCGTTTGAATATCCCGAAAAGGCTCGCCTCGGGTTTGGCGTGGCGGGCCTCAAGCTCCGTCAGAAAGATGCGGGTCAATTCGCCCACGCGGGTTGCGTGGCGGAAGTATTCTTGCATGAACACTTCGACCGCCCGCCGCCCGCCGGTGTCTTTGTAGCCCATGCGCTCGGCGACCGAGACCTGAACGTCAAAGGTCAATTGGTCCATCGCCCGCCCGGCGATGTAGTGCAGATGGCTGCGGACCGTCCAAAGGAAATCTTCGGCGATGCGGAATGTGTCATATTCCTCGGGTCGGAACAGGCCGACCTTGATCAATTCGCGGGCAGAGCCCACGCGGTGCAGGTACTTTCCGATCCAGTACAGCGTTTGCAGATCGCGCAGGCCGCCCTTACCCTCTTTGACGTTCGGTTCCAGCACATAACGTTGGCCGCCCTGACGCTTGTGCCGCTCGGCCCGTTCGGCCAGCTTGGCTTCGATGAATTCGGGGCCGGTGTTCTTGAACAGATCCGACCAAAGCTTGTCGGCCAGTTCGACCGCAAGGCCGGTGTCGCCACAGATATGGCGATGTTCCAGCAATGCCGTGCGGATGGTGATGTCGTCTTTGCCCAACCGCAGGCAATCCTTGACGGTGCGGGTTGAATGACCAACCTTCAGGCGCAAGTCCCAAAGGATGTAAAGGATGCTTTCCACCACGCTTTCCGCCCAAGGCGAGGTCTTGTAGGGCGTGAGGAACAGCAGATCCACATCGGAATAGGGCGCCATTTCCGCCCGGCCATATCCGCCCACGGCCAGAACAGAGATCTTTTCCGCGGTCGTCGGATTGGGGGTTGGGTAGAAATGTCTGGTGGCCACCAGCAGGGCCGTTGATACCAGAATATCGGTGATGTGGCTGATGGTATTGACCAGGGCGCGGGATTTGCGCGGCTCTTGCATAAACGCTTCGGCCACGGTGGCATTCATCTTTTGCCGGGCATCCAAAAGCACGCGAACCGCGACGGCGCGGGTGACCGTGCCATCTCCTTCGGTCTTGGCCGCGGCTTCAATCGCGGCCAACAGGTCTTGGGGTCCGAACAGGGACGTGGCGTCAATCAAAAGATCAGGCTGCGCCGCAACGGACGCGTTGGTTGTGGCGACAGCCATGGTCTTCCTCGTTGAATCGCGTCAGGAATGATCAGAAGCCGAAACCGCCGAAACTGCGCGGTGCCGGATCGATCAGCACGACCTGGCCGCCCTGAATTTGCGCGATCGCAAGGCCACGCTCGTTTTGGCCGTCTGCCCGCAGGCGGAAAATGCCAGACACGCCCGCAAAGCCTGCCCCCTGCGTCAATGCTGCGGAGGAAATCGATGCATTGCCCTGTTTGGCCAAGGCGCCAACAGCCGCGATCCCGTCATAGGCCAGACCTGCAATCGGGTGCGGGGCCTCTCCAAAGCTGGACTGATACCGTGCCTGGAACTGCTGATAGAGGGCCGGGTCAGGCATGGCGAACCAAGCGCCCTGCACGCCGGGCAGCGACAGCGTCGCCGCCGGAATATCCCACCGGGTCAGGCCGATGAACTGCGTCGTGCCGGGGCCCATGCCGTTGTCGTTCAGCATCTGGCTGATCAGAGGCAAGGCGCCAGCGGTATCGGCGGTCAGGAACAGCGCATCGGCCTTGTTGGTGCGCGCCGATGCCGCAATGGTTGGTGCCGCGGAAACCACGCCGTTTTGCGAAAATTCATAGGACCCTACGGCAACGACGCTGCCACCAGCGCGGGCAACGCCCTGTTGGATTGCTGCGCGGCCCAATTCCCCGGCCGCGTTCTGATCGTGGACGATCATGATGCGACGCTTGCCTTTTGACACCGAATAGCCGGCCAAACGCGCAGCGGTGTTCTGGAACGTGGGGCCAAGGATAAAGACGTTGCCGCCTGCAATGTCGGGGTTGTTGGAAAACGCCAGAACGTTGACGCCGCGCGCCGCAGCAGCCACGCCAGCTGCATTCGCCTCTTGGGCAAAGACCGGGCCCAGAATGACTTTTGCGCCCTCGTCGATGGCCTTGATCGCCATCGCCTGCGCGTTGGCCGGTTGTCCGGCCGTGTTATAGACGCGCAGATCGATCTTGACTCCGCCAAGATCGGCAATCGCAAGTTGGGCCGCGTTTTGCAGCGACCGGGCCAGCAATTCATCGCTGGCCTGACCCGAACCGCCGGGCACCAAAAGCGCAACCTGAACCGTTCCGTTTCCAATTGCGGGGCCCGTCGCATTGCCACCGCCACCGGGTTGGCAGGCTGCAAGTGCCATGCCGGAAATCACAAGCAATGAGCGGGCAGGTGTAATCCCGGCCCGGACAATCGTTGCCAGCGACTTGCGGGCAGTACTCAAAAAGGACAACATGCAACTTCCCCTTCCCATCGGCGCAATGCTGCGCAGAACTTACGGGGATCAACGCACGAAGTAAACTTGTGAGGCTCGCCGAATATGTCCATGGGCTCGATATCGCCCGACGCTGAAGGCGCGGCCCCCGAGGTTTACGACGGGCGTCCTTTGGCGGCGGCATTGTATTTGATCGCAACACCAATCGGGGCGGCGCGCGACATTACCTTGCATGCGCTGGATCTGTTACGTGCGGCCGATGTGCTTTTGGCCGAAGACACCCGCAGTTTGCGACATCTTATGGAAATTCATGGGGTTGCTCTGCGCGGGCGAACGGTTTTGGCCTGCCATGATCACAATGAATCCGGGTTGTTGCCGCGCGTTTTGGGATTCTTGCGGGCGGGTCAATCGGTGGTTTACGCGTCAGAGGCTGGAACGCCCCTGGTGTCAGACCCCGGTTTCGATCTGGCGCGGGGCGTGATTGGCGCGGGGCTTCAGGTTATCTCTGCCCCCGGGCCGTCGGCCGTTCTTTGCGCACTGACTGTGGCGGGTTTGCCAAGCGACCGATTTATGTTTGCAGGCTTTCCCCCGGCGCAGGGCAGCGCGCGAATCCGCTTTTTGCAGGAACTCGCCCCTGTCCCCGCGACGCTGATTTTGTATGAGTCGCCGCGTCGCATTCATCAATCTTTGGCGGATTGTGTGACAGCCTTGGGCGGCACCCGGCAGGCTGCCTTGTGCCGGGAACTGACCAAGCGGCACGAAGAGGTGATCCGGGGAACACTGGCCGAGATTTCGGCATCGATTGAGGACCGCGAATTGAAGGGCGAAATCGCCCTTGTGATTGACCGCGCAACCAAAGAGGCTGCCAGCGAAACGGATGTCACCGCAGCCTTGGAGCGTGCGCTGGAAACCATGCGGGTCAAGGATGCCGCCAACATGGTGGCCGAGGCCTTTGATCTGCCGCGCCGCGATGTCTATCAGATGGCGTTGGGGCTGGCCAAGAAATGACGGCTTCGCGGAAGGCCAAAGGGGCCATCGCGGAACGAGCGGGGGCCGTCGCCGAAGAGCAGGTGGCCCGCCATTATGAAAGCCTTGGGGCCAAGATCCTTGCAACGCGGTATCGGACCCAATCGGCAGAGATCGACTTGATTGCCGAGCAAGACAGCGTTGTCATCTTTGTCGAGGTCAAGCGCGCCGAAACCCATGCCATCGCAGCCGAGCGTATTGGGCCAGCACAGCAGGCCCGGATCATCGGGGCCGCATCTGTTTTTCTGGAAAGCCAACCTGCGGGCCAGAATACGGCCTGTCGGCTGGATGCCGCCCTTGTCGATGGTCAGGGCAGGATACAGATCATCGAGAACGCATTTGAGCTTTGACGGTTTGCATATCCGGCGCGTTTGAGCCAAAGCTTGCGTCGATCTTAGGGCCTGATCAGGAGAGTTGCCGATGTCTTTGAAAGTTGCCTTGCAAATGGACCCGATTGCATCGGTGAACATCAATGCAGACAGCACCTTCCGTATTGCACTGGAAGCGCAGGCGCGGGGGCATTCCCTGTTTTACTACACGCCCGACAAGCTGGCCTTTGTCGAAGGTCGGGTGATGGCGCGCGGGTTCGACATCGAATTGCGGCGCGAGATCGGCAATCACGTCAGCTTTGGCCCGGAAAAAGAAGTCGATCTGTCAGATTTCGACGTCGTCTGGCTGCGTCAGGACCCGCCGTTTGACATGGGCTACATCACGACGACGCATTTGTTGGAAATGATCCACCCAAAGACATTGGTGGTCAACGATCCGTTCTGGGTGCGCAACAGCCCCGAAAAGCTGCTGGTCCTCCGGTTCCCCGAGTTGACCCCGCCCACGGCGATTGCGCGCGATCTGGCCACGATCCGGGATTTCAAGAACCGTCATGGCGACATCATCCTCAAGCCGCTCTATGGCAACGGGGGGGCAGGCGTGTTCCGTTTGGACCCAAATGACCGCAACCTGTCGAGCCTGCACGAACTGTTCACCGGAATCAGCCGCGAACCCATGATCGTGCAGAAATTCCTGCCCGCGGTTTCAAAAGGCGACAAACGGGTGATTTTGGTCGATGGTGAGCCCGTCGGTGCCATCAACCGCGTGCCGCAGGCGGGGGAAACCCGGTCCAACATGCATGTGGGCGGACGGCCCGAACAGATCGGTCTGACCGAGCGCGATCTGGAGATTTGCCGCACCATTGGCCCCGTGCTGAAGGAAAAAGGGCAAGTCTTTGTGGGGATTGACGTCATCGGCGACTGGCTGACCGAGATCAACGTGACCTCGCCCACCGGTATTCAGGAACTTGAAAGGTTTGACGGCATCAACACGGCCGAAAAGATCTGGCAAGTGATCGAGGCCAAACGGAAATGACCTCGCTTCGGCTGCGGTTGCTACGGGGGGCTATGCGCCACGTGGTCAAACCGCTGCTGAAGCGCACGTCGAATGCCGCCCTGATGCGTGCGGCGTTGAATATTGGCACTTGGGCGCTTTGGCTGCCCCGAGGGGTTGTGCAAACCAGGGATGCCCATGGCGTGACTTGGTTCCATCCGAAGGGGGGACCAAAGTCCTCACGTTTGGTGCTGTGGTTTCACGGCGGGGCCTATGT
>JALQUQ010000004.1 GCA_023263735.1 Paracoccaceae bacterium
GCCGCCCAAGATGTCACCTTGACGGCGCGCGAAGGTGATTTGTCGATAACGGGCACATTGCAGGGGTATGACGGGGAATTCTACCGCATTTCCAGCCCCTATGGTGCTTTGACGATTGATGCGGCAGGAGTCATTTGCGACGGTCCGGCATGCCCCGATCTCACCGCCCCCAAAGCCACAATTCGCATTCTGGCGGTGCCGGGGGCCGGTGGGGATCTGATCCCACCGCTGTTTCAAGCTTTCGCTCAGGCGCGCGGGCTGTCGTTTGCCTTGATCAGCACAGACCCATGGGCGGCCGAATTGCGCGATCCTGTCAAGGGACAGGTCTTGGCGCAGGTCAGTCTAACCGAAGCGGATGTTACGGCGCTGCGCCCCACGCTGGTTTCAGGCGGGGCCGAACTGGCCCTTTCGGCCATCGTTGATCCGGGATTGAATGCGCGGGTTGTGGCGATGAATGGCATGGTGCCCATCGTGGCTCCGTCGAACACGATGCCCGAAATCTCTTCGGCTGATTTGGCCAAGGTCTTGGATGGCACCGTGAAGAATTGGGCGCAGATTGGTGGGCCTGATATTCCCTTGGTCCTGCATGCGCTGCTGCCGGAAACCGGGTTGCAGCAGGCACTGACCGCGCGACTTGGCCGTGCGGTTCAGGCAACGGTCTTGCATCAGACGCCCGAGGCGCTGGCGAAGGCTGTGGCGTCTGATCCTTGGGGTGTTGGCGTGACGTTGGTGACCGAGACAGGGCCGGCAAAGGTGCTTTTGCTGACCGATCGCTGCGGCTTTCCGCTGCTGCCTGACCGACTGGCGATCAAGTCCGAAGATTATCCGCTGTCATTGCCGGTGCATGTGCTGACGCCGCGTCGCAGGATGCCCCTTTTCGTGCGCGAGTTTCTGGAGTTTCTGTCGACCCCGGCAGCGCAACGGGTGATCGGCGCTACCGAATGGGTGGATCGTGGCGTGCAAAGTGAACCGCTGACCAAAGACGGGCTGCGCCTGATCAACGCGATCCAAGGGGCAGGAAAAGAAACAACGCTTGAGGATCTAAAGCGGCTGGTGACCGCGATGGATGGAGCAAGTCGCGTGTCCTTTACGTTTCGGTTCAAGGATGGCAGCAGTTCCCTCGACACCGCCTCGGCAGAGAATTTGGCGGATCTGGTGCGTCTGATCGAAACGGACCACTTCCACGGGTTCAAGCTGATCTTGGCCGGGTTTTCTGATGGATCAGGCCCCGCAAAAACCAATCTGGAACTGAGCCAGACCCGTTCCAATGCGGTGCTGTCGGCCCTCAAGGCCCAAGCGCCGGGTGTGCCCGAGGAGGGGCTGCCCGAGGTGATGGCATTTGGCGAGGCCCTTCCCATGGCCTGCGACGAAACCGATATCGGGCGCCGGTTGAATCGTCGGGTGGAATTGTGGATGCGCCCCGATTTCACAAATACCCCTGCGCACGAAAACTGACTTCGCGGTTTTTTCCGACGATCAGGTGATCGTGCAGGACGATGTTCAACACCTGACAGGCGTCTTGAATTTGGTTGGTCATGGAAATATCGGCCTGACTTGGGGTGGGGTCGCCCGAGGGGTGATTGTGAACAAGGATCAAGGCCGAGGCGTTCAGTTCCAGCGCCCGTTTCACAACCTCTCGCGGATAGACGGGAACGTGGTCAACCGTGCCTTTGGCCTGCTCTTCATCGGCAATCAGCGTGTTTTTGCGATCAAGGAAAAGAACGCGGAACTGCTCCGTCTCTCGATGCGCCATGGCGGTGTGGCAGTAATCCAGTAGAGCATCCCACGACGAGAGCACCGGTTTGTGCATGACGCGCGACCGCATCATCCTTTGGGCCGCGGCCTCAATGATCTTAAGATCCGTCGCGACGGTTTCACCCACCCCTTTGATGGCCGTCAGCCGGTGCATAGGGGCCGTGACCACCCGGTTCAGATCCCCGAAGGTATCGAGCAGCAAGCGGGCAAGTGGTTTCACATCCTGCCGCGGAATGGATCGAAACAGGATCAATTCCAGCAGTTCATATTCGGGCATCGAGGATGCCCCGCCATCACGGAACCGCTGACGAAGCCGCAGACGGTGGTCAGCGATGTACGAGGGTTGTTTACCCAAGCTGGGATTTGTAACGGCCTCATCCTCATCCCCCTGAGGAGGGAAAAGCCCAAGGCCGACATCATGGAAGCCATTCTGTTTCATGGGCCAAAGACTGCCATGCACAGGGTAAAGAACCGGTTAATGAAAAAGGCCCCCAAGCGGGGGCCTTTTCGTCAGCTTTTCATTCCGTCCCAAAAGCTTTTGACCTTGGAGAAGAACGTCTCCCCTTCGGGGTTGTTCTCTTCCGAAAGTTTTTCAAACTCTCGCAACAGTTCCTTTTGGCGTGAGGTCAAGTTGACCGGGGTTTCGATGGCCAGTTCGATGACCATATCCCCCACACCGCCACCGCGCAGGGCAGGCATGCCCTTGGCCCGCAGGCGCAATTGCTTGCCCGATTGCGCGCCGCCGGGCACCTTGACCCGGCTGCGGCCACCGTCGATCGTGGGCACTTCGACCTCGCCGCCCAGGGCAGCCGTCGTCATGCTGACGGGAACCCGGCAGAACAGATGCGCGCCGTCGCGTTGGAAGATCGAGTGGTTCTTCACCTCGATAAAGATGTAAAGATCCCCCGAAGGTCCGCCGCGCATTCCGGCCTCGCCTTCGCCCTCCAGGCGAATGCGATTGCCGTTGTCGACACCCGCAGGGATGTTGACCGACAGTGCCCGTTCTTTTTCGATCCGGCCCTGACCGCCACAAGAGCGGCACGGGTTCTTGATGATCTGGCCCATGCCCGAGCAGGTCGGGCACGTCCGTTCGACGGTAAAGAACCCCTGTTGCGCGCGGACCTTGCCCATGCCGGAACAGGTGGGGCAAGAGGTCGGCTCTGCGCCACCCTCTGCGCCCGTGCCACGGCAGACGTCACAGGTCTGAGACGAGGGGACATTGATCGTTTTTTGGACGCCCTTGTACGCCTCTTCGAGGGTGATCCGCAGGTTATAGCGCAGGTCCGATCCGCGCTGAGCGCGGCTCCGAGACTGTCCGCCGCCGCGTCCACCCATAAAGTCGCCAAACAGGTCTTCGAAAACGTCTGAAAAAGCGCTCCCAAAATCGGAATGACCGCCGCCACCGCCGGGTCGTCCCCCCATGCCGCCTTCAAATGCGGCATGGCCATAGCGATCATAGGCCGCCTTTTTGTCGGCGTCTTTCAGAACGTCATAGGCTTCATTGACCTCTTTGAACTGCGATTCCGCATTGGGGTTTCCCGCGTTGCGGTCTGGGTGCAGTTCCTTGGCCTTTTGTCGATAGGCTTTCTTGACCTCTTCGGGCGAAGCGCCCTTGGTCACGCCCAACACATCGTAATAGTCGCGTTTTGCCATGGGAAGTATCTCCCTTTCTGAACCGGAGAGGGGCGGCCCGTTGCCAGACCGCCCCCGATTCCGTTTCGTGCGGTCTTACTTCCGCTTGTTTTCGCCAAGATCCTCGAAGTCGGCGTCAACGATATCGTCGTCAACGTCGCGGGGCGCATCCTGATCAGCATTGCCGCCCTCAGCTTGGCTGGCCTTATAGATGGCCTCGCCCAACTTCATGGCTGCTTCCTGCAGGTTCTGGATACCGCTGCGGATCTTGCCGGGATCTTCGCCTTTCAGCGCTTCTTCCAGCGGGCTCATGGCAAATTCGATGGCCTCAACGGTTGACGGGTCAACCTTGTCGCCATGCTCTGCCAATTGTTTCTTGGTCGCATGCAGAAGGCTTTCACCCTGATTGCGGGTTTCCACGATTTCCTTGCGCAGTTTGTCGGCTTCGGCGTTGGTTTCAGCGTCCTTGACCATTTTTTCGATCTCTTCATCGGACAGGCCGCCCGAAGCTTGGATCGTGATCTGCTGTTCTTTGTTCGTGCCTTTGTCCTTGGCCTTGACGCTCACGATGCCGTTGGCGTCGATGTCAAAGGTGACTTCGATCTGCGGCATGCCGCGCGGAGCCGGCGGGATGTTTTCAAGGTTGAACTGGCCCAGCATCTTGTTGTCGGCCGCCATTTCCCGTTCGCCCTGGAATACCCGGATCGTCACGGCGTTCTGGTTGTCTTCGGCGGTCGAGAAGATCTGCGACTTTTTGGTCGGGATCGTGGTGTTGCGGTCGATCAGACGGGTGAACACACCGCCAAGGGTTTCAATGCCCAAGGACAGCGGGGTCACGTCCAGCAGAACGACGTCTTTCACGTCACCTTGCAACACGCCTGCCTGAATGGCGGCACCAGCGGCAACCACTTCGTCCGGGTTCACGCCCTTGTGCGGTTCCTTGCCGAAGAATTTGGTCACTTCGGCAACCACTTTCGGCATCCGGGTCATACCGCCGACCAGAACCACTTCGTCGATGTCGGCGATGGTCAGGCCCGCATCTTTCAACGCGGCTGCACAGGGCTTCATCGACCGCTTGATCAGGTCGTCCACCAGCGATTCCAGCTTGGCGCGGGTCAGTTTGACCACAAGGTGCAGCGGCTGACCGGTGTTCTTGTCCATCGAGATGAACGGCTGGTTGATTTCGGTCTGCGACGACGACGACAGTTCGATCTTGGCCTTTTCAGCGGCTTCTTTCAGGCGCTGAAGCGCCATCTTGTCCAAGGTCAGATCGACGCCGTGCTCTTTTTTGAACTCGTCCGCCAGATAGTTGACGATGCGCATGTCAAAGTCTTCGCCGCCAAGGAAGGTATCCCCGTTGGTCGATTTCACCTCGAACAGGCCATCATCGATTTCCAGAATGGTGATGTCGAAGGTGCCGCCGCCAAGGTCGTAAACGGCGATGGTGCGGGTTTCTTTCTTGTCGAGACCATAGGCCAGAGCGGCGGCGGTCGGCTCGTTGATGATGCGCAACACTTCCAGACCGGCAATCTTGCCCGCATCCTTGGTGGCCTGACGCTGGGCGTCGTTGAAATAGGCCGGAACCGTGATGACGGCCTGGGTCACAGGCTCACCCAGATAGGATTCGGCGGTTTCCTTCATCTTTTGCAGGATGAATGCCGAAACCTGGCTGGGTGAATAGCGCTCGCCGCGCACTTCGACCCATGCGTCGCCATTGCCGCCATTCACAACTTTGTACGGCAGGTTTTTCAGGTCTTTAGCCAAAGCCGGGTCGTCCTGACGACGACCGATCAACCGCTTGACGGCAAAGACCGTGTTCGAGGCGTTGGTCACGGCCTGACGCTTGGCGGCTTGGCCGACCAGACGTTCGTTTTCCGTGAAAGCAACAATAGACGGCGTGGTGCGTGCACCTTCCGAGTTTTCGATAACGCGAGGCTGCGACCCATCCATGATGGCGACGCAGGAGTTGGTGGTCCCAAGGTCGATACCAATGACTTTGGCCATGTTTCAGATCCCTTTCTACAGGCGATGTTACGGCACGAGCCCGATCCGGCACCCGTGCCCATGGAGCGTTGGACAGGATGGGGCGTTTCAAATGACCCCAAGTTCCCGTTTGCCTGCTGTATATAGGGGCCTGCGATTTTGCCTGCAACCGCGCCACAAGGATCGAAGTGGCGAAATTTTGTGGAAATTTGGTCCAGCTTTTCGAGTTGGGTGGGGATGGGCCCAAAGCCGGGGGCGTTGTTGGCAAAGACCATGGGGGAGTGGGGTTGAAACGCGGATGGGGCGCTTTACTCTGATAGGCCCAAGCATGTCAGGGACAGGGGGAGGGATGGAACGCGCATTGCCCGAGCCTTTGATGATCAAGGGGTTTCTGGTCTACAAGGGGCTTCTTTCAATCGACGATCAACGGGCCTTGGTTCAAGAAATCCGACAGGTGGCCGAGATTGCGCCGTTTTACAGCCCCATAACGCCCGGCGGGCGGCCCATGTCGGTGCGTATGACGGCGGCCGGGCGGTTGGGATGGATCACGGATCGACGCGGATATCGCTATGAACCCCAGCACCCGTCTGGCATTTCATGGCCCCCCATTCCCGACAGTGTCATGAAAATCTGGACAGCCTTGGTGCCAAATGGGCCAAGCCCCGACTGTTGCCTGATCAATTATTACGGCGAACAGGCCCGTATGGGGCTGCACCAAGACAAGGACGAAGGTGATTTCTCCTATCCTGTTGTGTCCATCAGCCTTGGCGACGATGGGCTTTTCCGCATGGGAGAGGTCGGCCGAACGGCCAAGACGCAAAGTGTTTGGCTGTCGTCGGGCGATGTGGTCGTCATGGGAGGAGCCGCGCGGCTTGCGTGGCACGGGATCGATCGGATACGCTTTGGCTCGTCGTCCCTCTTATTGAAAGCGGGCCGGTTGAATTTGACCCTTCGGGTGGTCAGACCGGTTTAGCGGTGATCCAACGTGCAGCAACCGGACAGAATCTGATTGCCATCCGGGGCATCGACAAAAATCTTGGAGGTAAAGCCGTATTCGCGGTCGCTCATCCCGTCGTGACAGGTTTCGCGGGCGATGATCATGGTGCGGTCGAGCGTTGGCCCCTCTTCCAGGGTCAGCAGATAGCCCTGAGGGGCCGCCCGCTCACTCTTGACCGAGAGCGGAACCACACCGGTATCGGGGGAATTGTATTCGGCACCTCTTGGGTAAAGACTGATCGCCCAAAACGGCTCGGTCCCCATGCAGGTCATCGGCCTAGGCACCTGATTGACGTCGTCGGACGGTGCCTTTTCCAAAAAGCGCATGGCCACCCAGCCATTGCCTTCGGGAACGCCAATCTTGCCCCACTTTCCGTCGGTCGAAAGCGCGATCACCTCGATCGCGGTGGCGAAGGGGCTGATGCTTCCGATGATGTCAGCATGTGTTGACGGTGCCGATCTGATGTTCAGCATGTCTGAGGCGTCAACCCCGGTTACCTGATACGCCAAGGGCAAGAGGTCGGCCGCAGCCGAAGTGGCCAGAAAGACCACGGTCAGCACTGCCCCTGTCACGCGCAGGGTCATCGACGCGCCCCCCAAGATACCGACGCATGTTTGCGTGTGTAGAATTCACCCATCAAGCCAATGATGATACAGACCAACGTCACATAGATCGGGTATTCGATCGAGCTGTAGCGCGGGTGATAGTTCAAAAAGATGAACCCGCGCCCCTGATCAATGGTGTGAAACAGCGGGTTCCAGTCGAAATAGGCCAAGACATGCGTGGGCATTGCATTGGCAACAAACATTTTTCCCGACGCGATCATGTTGCCGCGCTGATAAATGGTTGAGGCGATGCCAAAAAGTTCGGGTTGCCAGGGTGTTGCTGCCTTGAACACCATGCCGATCGCGACGCCTGAAATCCATGACAGCAGGAACATCCCCAATGTTCCATGCCAATCATGAATCGTAATCGGCTCCCAAAGCGCATGGTACAAGAACAGCACCGCCGCCGCAGACAGAAGCTGCAGGTACAAAGAGGACAGGGCCGCCGCCGCAATCGAGACGACGGGGTTCATCGGCGAATGCTTCATCATTGCCGAAGTTGGGCCATCGGCCCCGGTCACGGCCCCCATCGCCTTGGTGTGGGTCATGAACATGAAGATCCCGCTCATGACATATAAAAGGAAATCGCCCCGAATGGCGCTGCGCCGCATGCCCATCAATTCGAACATCAGAAAGAAGATCGCGACCATGATCGCCATCTGCGACAGATTCATCAGCAGACCGATGATGGCATTGCCATGGCTCTTGCGCACGCCCCTGACCGAAGCATGGAAGATCAGTTCCAACATTGCCCAAGCATTTTGGGCCGAAGATCTCTTAGCCTCAAAGCGGAACATATGCTCGATCCTTGACAGGGTTTGCGACGAACCCCTTACCTAGCACATGGAAATCTTGATGTTTCCTTTGCGGCGATGATAAGGCGGCAGGCAGTCCAAAGCAACTGTCGTGCAATTCGCACGGCTTCGGAGGAAAAATGAATTTTGAAGTCATGATGCCAGTGATGCGCGAACTTGCGATTTTGGCTGGTGAAAAAATTATGGAAATTTACGGAAGCGACGATTTCGACGTCAAATCCAAGAGTGACTCAAGCCCGGTGACCGCCGCAGATGAGGCGGCCGATGCGATCATTTCCGAAGGTTTGCGGGCCCATTTTCCCGACATTACGCTGATCACAGAAGAACAGGCGGCCAGCCACAGCCTGCAGGCGTCGACGTTTCTGATCGTTGATCCCTTGGATGGCACCAAGGAATTCGTGCAGCGCCGCGGCGATTTTACGGTGAATATCGCCTATGTCGAAAACGGCGTGCCGGTGCGTGGCGTGGTCTATGCCCCGGCAAAGGGGCGGTTGTTCATGACCTTGGCCGATGGGAGCGCCGTTGAAGAAACGGGTGCGTTTGACCCAAAAATGGTTGGACCGACCAAGAAAATCGGCGTTGCAGTGCCGGACAATTCGGCCCTGATGGTCGTGGCGTCGAAATCGCATCGGGATGCGGCCACAGATGCCTACATCGGCAAATATGCTGTCAAGGACATGCGCAGTGCGGGCAGCAGCCTCAAGTTTTGCTTGGTCGCAACGGGCGAGGCAGATTTGTATCCGCGTCTGGGCCGCACGATGGAATGGGACACAGCCGCAGGCGATGCCGTACTGCGCGGCGCCGGGGGGCATGTCGTTCGCTTTGATGATCATCGTCCCTTGGCCTATGGCAAGTCGGGATGGGACAACCCGTTCTTTATTGCCTATGCGCCCGGAGTGGACTTGAAACAAGGATGACCGGTTTGCGCCTCTCGGTGATTGTGGTCAGCCGCCACAGACCAGAGGCGCTGGTGCTTTGCCTGACCAGCCTTTCTCAACAGGATTTCGCGAGGATCGAGGTAATCGTCGTTGCGGATCCTGCCGGGGTTGGCGCCGCCCGGAAAACCGGGCTTTCCATCAAGACTGTTGAATTTGATGAGCCAAATATCTCCCGCGCCCGTAACATCGGTCTGGATTGGGCCGCGGGGGATATCGTCGCCTTTATCGACGATGATGCCGTGGCCGAACCGACTTGGGCCGGGCGCCTGATTGCACCGTTTGACGCGCCGGATGTGATTGCGGCTACAGGCTTTGTCCGAGGCCGCAACGGAATCAGTTATCAATGGAAGGCCTTTGAAACCGACGCGGTCGGGCGAGATTTCCCTTTGGATGTTTCCGAAGAAGGTCCAACCTTTCCAAAGACGCGCCCCGGTCGTGCTATCAAGACGGTCGGTACCAATTGCGCCTTTCGCCTTTCGGTGCTGCGGGAAATTGGCGGCTTTGATGAGGCTTTTCATTTCTTTCTTGATGAAACCGACGTCAACCGTCGGCTGATTGGAATGGGGCGAACCGCTGTGGTTCCCATGGCCCAAGTGGCCCATGGATTTCTGCCCTCCCGACAGCGCAGGATCGACCGCGTGCCGCTGACCCTGTTTGATATCGGGGCCTCAACAGCCGCCTTTGCCTTGCGTCATGCACCAAATGAATTGGAAGCGATCTGGCTTGCCTTGCAGCAAGAGCAGCGCGGTCGTCTGATCGCAATGATGCTTCGCGCTAGGCTTTCCCCTTTTCGGGCGTGGGCGCTGTTGGGCTCTTTGCGACAGGGGTGGCAAGAGGGTTTGACGCGGGCGCCGGACTCCCATCGAAAAAGGTCGATGCATCCGGACGCGGTGTTCCTTCCGTTACAGAGTCTTGGCCCGGCTTCGGGCTATTTCCTGTCTGGATGGCGCACGGACCTGAGCAAACTGCACGAAATGGCAGCCGAGGCGGTAGGAAATGGGCAGATCGTTACAGTGCTTTGCCTTTCGAAAGGATTTCGACGGCACAAGCAACTGTATGATAAAACAGGATATTGGGTGCAAATGGGGGGCATTTGGGGAAAGTCGGACCGCACAGCTCCCTTGCCTTTTGGCTCAAGCTTTGGTGAAAGAGAGTCATTGATAAGAGAGTGGTGTTCAAAGCGTCGCGATTGTCGGATGGCTTCGATTATCGGCAAACTGTGACGAAATGTCTTTCTGTTGTCACGAAAAGGCGCTTTTTTCGCCAATTGTGACGTGTAAGTGATAAGAGTTTCTTCGAAACGGCTATTGAAAAAGGAATGTGTGGAATGAAAGCTAAGAAGGTTACTAAGGCCGTATTCCCTGTTGCGGGCTTGGGCACTCGTTTTCTTCCCGCGACCAAATCGATCCCGAAAGAGATCATGACTTTGGTTGATCGCCCGTTGATCCAATATGCAATTGACGAAGCTCGTGCGGCCGGGATCAAAGAATTCATCTTTGTGACGTCTCGCGGGAAGTCCGCCCTCGAAGATTATTTCGACTATTCCCCGGAGATTGAGGCGTCCCTGCGTAGATCCGGCAAGACCGATCTGCTGGAGGTCCTGAAGGACACCAATATGGATTCCGGTGCGATTGCTTATGTTCGCCAGAACCGCCCCTTGGGGCTGGGCCACGCTGTCTGGTGCGCCAAACGTCTGGTTGGAGATGAGCCTTTTGCCGTTCTGCTGCCCGATGACGTGATTGCCGCCGAAAAGCCGTGCTTGCAGCAAATGGTTGAAGCCTATGCAGAAACGGGCGGCAACATGGTCGCCGCTATGGAAGTCGCGCCCGAGAAGGCCAAATCCTACGGGATTTTGGATATTGAAAACGATATGGGGTCGATTGTCGAAGCAAAGGGCATGGTTGAAAAGCCGGCCGCTGGGACGGAACCGTCGAATCTGGCCGTGATTGGCCGTTATATTCTGTCGCCCGATGTCATGACCAATCTGAGCCGCGCAAAGCACGGAGCGGGTGGAGAGATCCAGTTGACGGATGCCATCGCCGAAGAGATTGGCAAGAGCAAGGTCTATGGCTTCCGGTTCCGCGGGCAGCGGTATGATTGTGGATCAAAGGCCGGTTTCTTGCAGGCGACGGTGGCTTTTGGTTTGTCGCGCCCCGATTTGCGCGACGAGTTCGGCGCGTATCTTCACGATGTGATCGCCATGCAAAAGGCGGCGCAGTAACGGGGTGCAGTCTTCCGTTGTTCTGGATGTCACCCGTCTGGTCTCTCGACTGGGACGGGGGGCGCTGACTGGGATCGACCGCGTTGAATTGGCCTATTTGCAGAACCTTCCGAGTCTCTGTGAAAACGTTTATGGACTTTTAAGAACCCCCGCGGGGGTTCTTTTGTTGGATAGGACTGGCTTGCATCATCTGGGGGAGTGGTCGCTGGGCGCAACTCTCCCGAAACACCGCGACCTGCTTACGCGGCTTTTTCGGAAAGATGCGATGCTTGGGGCCATCGAGACGGCGCTAAGGTCGATTTCTATCGCACGCTTGCGGGTCGGCGCCTTGCCCCACAAACTGCCCGAATTGTTGGGCCCGTTTCTTTATCTGAATGTCGGGCACAGCAACCTTTCCGCCAAGATGCTGAAAGCCATTCGTTCGGCGCGGGGGCATGTGGTCGTGATGATCCATGATGTCATCCCCCTTGATTTTCCGCAGTTCGCCCGAGACGGTCAACATGAGGTCTTTGCACAGAAACTCAGGGCGGTTTCGCAGTTTTCGGACGCTGTCATTCATTTGACCGAGGCCGGCCGGTCGCAGACAGATCATTGGTTTTCTCTGTTTGGGCGGGTTCCGCGTGGAATTGTGGCGCCGTTGGGCGTGCCCGTCCCACGACCAGACCCGGTACAAGTGCCAAGCGATCTTCTGATAGATCAGCCCTATTTTATCATGGTGGGCACGGTTGAGCCGCGGAAGAACCACGAGATGATCCTGCAAATCTGGGAGACCCTGCCGGAGCCCGTGCCGCAGCTTTTCATTCTGGGCAATCGTGGATGGGCTTCAGACGAAGTGTTTCGTCGTCTGGATGGTGGTCAGAAGAACGTGCATTTTCGATCCGGACTTGGCGATGGGGCAACCGCTGCGTTGGTTCAGGGGGCACGTGCGCTGTTGTTTCCGACCTTTGCCGAAGGGTTCGGACTTCCGCCCTATGAGGCCGCCGCGCTGGGAACGCCGGTTATTGCTTCTGACATTTCTGTCACGCGTGAAGGCTTGCATGACTTCCCGGTTTACGTGAGTCCCACAGACAGTTATTCTTGGCGCGAAACAATCCTTGCTCATTGCGTCGAATTGTCTGGGACTTCGATACAAAAACACCCAAGACAGCCTCCGGCGTGGGCGGATCATTTCAAGCTGGTGTTAAGTAACCTGTGAAATGGTCGGTATTGAGGGAGGGTCAGAAAAGGGCAGGCTTTGGGCATTATTTCGCGATACCGGCTTCGGTTGGCACGCAAGCGTTGGCTTATACGGGCCTTTCGCAAGCGGCGGGAGCTTCGTTCGATCGCGTTGCGTGCAGAGGCCATTCGCAGTTCTGATATTCTGCTTTTTTCGACCTTGCGGAATGAAAAGGTCAGGCTGCCCTATTTTCTGAAGTATTACCGCCAGCTTGGTGTCAACCATTTCCTGATCGTGGATAACGACAGTGACGACGGCAGCCGCGAATATCTGGCGGCGCAGCCAGATGTTAGCCTTTGGACGACCCGTCACAGCTATAAGCGGTCGCGTTTTGGGGTGGATTGGCTGAATTGGCTGCAGATGCGCTATGGCCACGAACATTGGTGTCTGGTTGTCGATCCGGATGAGTTTTTTGTCTATCCGTTCTGTGACACCCGGCCGCTGCGCGCGCTGACGGACTGGCTTGATGCGTCAAACATCAAGTCGTTTCCGGCCATGCTGTTGGATATGTACCCAAAAGGGCCGCTGGATGCGCAACCCTATCACGAGGGGCAGGATCCGTTTGAAATTGCGCAGTATTTTGACAGTGGCAATTACATCCTTCAGCGCAATCGCCGCTTTGGAAATCTGTGGATTCAGGGCGGACCGCGGGCGCGAACCTTTTTTGCCAATGATCCGGAACAGGCCCCGGCCTTAAACAAGATTCCTTTGGTTCGCTGGCGGCGGGAATATGCCTATGTCAGTTCGACGCATATGCTTTTGCCGCGCGGTCTGAATCAGGTCTATGATGAATGGGGCGGTGAAAAGGCATCGGGTATTCTGCTGCATGCCAAGTTTCTGGACACCTTTGCCATAAAGGCCGAGGAGGAAATGCGCCGTGGCGAACATTATGCCGCCAGCGCTGAATACAAGGCCTACAAGGCCGGGCTGGATGCACAGCCAGACATGTGGTGCAAATGGAGCGAAAAATACATCAACTGGCGGCAGCTTGAAATTCTGGGCTTGATGTCCAAGGGGAACTGGGCGTGACGGTCGGGTTTGTCATGCTTTGCCATACGGCTTTGTCCCGGGCGGCACAGGTTGCGCGCCATTGGGCCGAACGGAACTGTCCGGTGGTCATTCATGTTGATCGCCGCGTCAGCAGCAGCGAATTCAACGAACTGCGCACGGAACTGGCCGATCTGGGCAATGTCAAATTCTCGGCCCGACATGCGTGTGAATGGGGCACTTGGGGCATTGTTGCTGCCAGTCAGGATGCCTCAAGCCTAATGCTGCGCGAATTTCCATCGGTTCGGCATGTCTATCTTGCGTCGGGTTCCTGTCTGCCACTTCGTCCGGTTGAGGATCTGGTTGCCTATCTGGATGAACGCCCCAAGACCGATTTTATTGAGAGTGTAACCACCGAAGATGTTGGGTGGACGGTTGGCGGGCTGGATTTCGAACGGTTCACGCTTCGCTTTCCTTTCAGTTGGCGCAAACAGCGCGAGCTGTTTGATTTTTATGTCTGGTTGCAGCGCAAGGTCGGTTTTCGTCGCCGCATTCCGCTGGGTCTGGTGCCTCACTTGGGCAGCCAGTGGTGGTGCCTGACCAGAAAAACCTTGTCGTCGATCCTTGAGCATCCGGAACGTGAGAAGATCGACGCCTATTTCCGCAAGGTCTGGATTCCGGATGAGAGCTATTTCCAAACCTTGGTGCGCCAACATTCACTGAATGTGGAAAGCCGGTCGCTGACCCTGTCCAAGTTCGATTTTCAGGGCAAGCCGCATATCTTTTACGATGACCACCTGCAACTCTTGCGCAAGTCAGACTGTTTTGTCGCACGCAAGATCTGGCCCGAGGCGGACAAGCTTTATTCGGTCTTCTTGTCGGATGATCGCAGTCGTCAGGCCAGCGCCGAACCAAATCCGGGCAAGATCGACCGGCTTTTTTCGAAGGCGGTCGAGCGGCGGACAAAAGGGCGACCCGGGCTATATATGCAAAGCCGTTTTCCGAACGAAAACTGGGAAAACGGGCGTACGGCCGGGCCGTATTCTGTCTTTTGCGGGTTCTCGGATGTGTTTGAGAATTTTGAGGTCTGGTTGTCAAAAGCCAGCGGGAGCCGTGTGCATGGGCATTTGTTTGCAAAGGAGCGCGTCGAATTTGCGGGCGGGGAAACCACGTTTAACGGGGCCTTGTCTGACAGCGCCGCGATCCGCGACTATGATCCGAAAAACTTTCTGACCAACCTGATCTGGAACACCCGCGGCGAACGGCAATGTTTTCAGTTTGGGCCGGCCGACACCCAAGATTTGAACTGGTTCTTGGCGTTGGACGCGAATGCGCATGTGTCCGTCATTTCCGGGGCTTGGGCGGTGTCGCTGTTTCAATCCAACCTTAACTTTGGCGATATCCGTCGCGAGGCGGCGCGCCTGCAAAAAGCCGAGATGGAATTTCTGAATGTTCTGCGATCTGGCTATGCCAAGGCGCGGGTTCGGGTTTGGACACTGGCGGAATTTGTCGAAAACCCGATGGAGCCGTTGCAGACCATCATCGATGAGATTGGACCTCGCCACGGACGTCGCCTGACCGAGGCACCGCGGATGGCGGATTTGTCGGGCTTTGGTCAATTCCTGCAAAACTTGCGAAATCAGGGGATGCAGCCCATTCTTATGGGGGATTTTCCGGTGGGTGATGATCCAAGTCCCAAGACAACGCGCCGTGGGCGCCCCTATCTGGTGAAGTGAGTGCGAGCGAGATTTGAAAGATTTGTCATGTTCGCCGAAATGCGGACAGGGTCAAATTTTCTGGAAGCCAATCTGAATGCCATGGAGGGGGTCACCTGCCACGGCGAAGTGTTTAACCCGCATTTCATCGGAAAAAAGGATCAGTCCGAATTTATGGGCCTGACCTTGCAAGACCGGGCGAAAGATCCGTTCCTCCTGTTGAAAGCGATGAAGGATCAGACCAAGGGTCTGTCTGGCTTCAGGTACTTTCATGACCATGATCCCCGGATCTTGCCCTCGCTGATCGACGATCCGGCTTGCGCGAAAATCATCCTGACCCGAAATCCGGCAGAAAGCTATGTCAGCTGGAAGATCGCGCAAGAGACCGGTCAGTGGAAACTGACAAATGCCAAGAACCTGAAAACGGCGCAGATCCGATTTGATGGTGCCGAATTCGAAGCCCATGTATCGGCCCTGCAGGATTTTCAGGTGCATCTGCTGAATGCCTTGCAGCGGTCGGGCCAGACGGCCTTCTACATCGACTATGAGGACATCAACGATCTGGGCGTGATCAATGGCCTTGCCGCGTTTCTGGGGGTCAAGGGGCTTGAGGCGCTGGATGGCAGTCTCAAGAAACAAAATCCCGAAGACATCGCACAAAAGGTCGTAAACCCAGAAGAGTTAGAGGCCGCCATTGCCCGGCTGGACCGTTTCAATCTGACCCGCACCCCGAATTTTGAGCCGCGCCGCGCGCCGATGGTGCCCCATTTCATGGCGTCCAGCGTTGCGCCGATCCTTTACATGCCGATCCGATCCGGCCCGGTGACCCAAATTGCGGCCTGGCTGGCCCAATTTGGCCCGATTGAGAGTGAGTTCAATCAAAAGGCTTTGCGCCAATGGAAACGGGGGCGACCCCTGCAACGCAGCTTTACGGTGGTGCGTCACCCTGTGGCGCGCGCCCATCACGCCTTTACGACGCAAATCCTGACTGGGGCTGTTCGCGAAATTCGGGCTCAGTTGCAGCGGGTGTACAAGTTGCCTTTGCCCGATGTCGGGCAGGGTTATCCGAGCCCGGACGCCCATCGCGAAGGATTTTTGGCCTTCCTGAAATGGCTGAAGATGAACGTTTCCGGGCAAACGGCCACCCGTGTCGATGCGCATTGGGCATCACAATCGGCTGTCTTGCAGGGGTTCTCGCAGTTTCAGTCGCCGGACTTTGTTTTTCGAGAAGACCGGTTGCGTCAGGGCATGACCTTTTTGGCCGATGAGGTCGGTGTTCCGTGCCCCCAACTCCCCGCCGGTGATTCTTTTGGTCAACTGGCTGAGATTTACGATGCCGAGATCGAGGCTGCGGCGCGCGACGCCTACGGTCGCGACTACCTGGCCTTTGGCTTTGGCGATTGGGTCGCCTCCTGACCGAACCTTCGGTCAGGCCGCCTGCGGGGTGCGTGTTTCCGTAAGAATCGCGTGCAATTTGGCTGAATCGATGTTTGCGCGCAGTTTTGAAACCACAGCCTGATCGCGCATGGTGCGGCTGACCAATGCCAGCGCCTTAAGGTGGTCAACCCCGGAATCTTTGGGAGCGAACAGCCCAAAGATCAAGTCAACCGGCTGCCGATCAACGCTGTCATAATCCAACGGCTTTTCCAGCCGGATGAAGACGCCGACAATCCGATCCAGATCTTCCAAACGCGCGTGGGGCAGGGCGATGCCATGTCCCACGCCAGTCGGACCCAAACTTTCCCGCTCTTGCAGACCATCAATGGCCGAGGCCGCAGACAGACCGTAGGTGGCCGCCACCATCTCTCCGAGTTCTTGGAAAAGACGCTTCTTGCTGGTCAACTGCCCGACGACGCGAACGGCGCCGGGCGAAATGAGCTTGGAAAGTTCCATCTAAGCTGGGTCCTGCACGGCAATGCCGTTATTTGCTGTTGCGAGGGTCGATCCAGCCAATATTCCCATCGTCGCGACGATAAACGACATTGACCCCACCATGACCTTCATTGCGGAAGACCAGCATGCGTTGCCCGCCAATTTCCAGCTGCAAAACGGCTTCGCCAACGGTGATCGAGGGGATCCTCGTCTCCATTTCGGCGATGACGATGGGCTGAAGCGTGTCGTGCTCGGCATCCTCGTTATCCTCGGTTGGCGCGAGGATATAAGAGGGCGCGTCGTCGAATTCAACTGGTGACGTACGGGTATTGTGATGGTTCCTGATCCGGCGTTTGTGCCGACGCAGCTGTTTGTCCATCTTTTCGCGGCAGGATTCGAATGCCGCGTACACCTCACCAGAATGGCCGCGTGCCTGCGCGGTCAAGCCTGTTGAAAGGTGAACCGTCGCTTCGCACACGAACTCATGAGCGACCTTTGAAAAGACCACGACAGCTTCGGTAGGTCGCTGGGCGTATTTGTCCAGAACCTCTCCCAGCTCTGCCTTGACGTGTGTCTGCAAGGCGTCGCCGACGTCGATGTGCTTTCCACTGATCTGATAGCGCATGATTTACCTCCGCGCAGTTTATGCCTTCCATTCCAATCAGTTGGAATGGTTGGGCTCTTGAATTCCATGTGGGGACGATCACGTTCGTTCGCAACCTGGCCGGGCCGGAAAGGCGGCATCTGGGTCGAAACTGAAGTGGCGGTTGTCGCACGCATCCTTCATATTTGGGGACACGTTACCCCTGTTTGTCAACAGGGTCTTGGGGGGCAAAGTGAAATGCCCGGGTCAGCTCATCCGGAAGTTTTGGCCCAGATAGACCTTGCGCACCATTTCGTCGCCAACAATCTCGTCGGCGGTGCCGCTCATCAGGACGTGACCATCGTGCAAAATGTAGGCCCGGTCGATAATTTCCAATGTCTCGCGGACGTTGTGGTCAGTGATCAAGACGCCGATCCCGCGTGATTTCAGATCATGAACCAGATGACGAATCTCGCCGACGGCGATGGGGTCAACGCCGGCAAAGGGTTCGTCAAGCAGCAGGTATTTCGGATTGGCGGCAAGGCAGCGCGCGATCTCGACGCGGCGGCGTTCCCCCCCTGAAAGGGCCAGTGCCGGGGCCCGCCGCAAATGCGTGATCGAGAAATCCGACAGCAATTCTTCCAGCCGCTCGCGCCGCTTGTGACGGTCGCTTTCGATGATTTCCAGCACGGCAAGGATGTTATCCTCGACCGAAAGACCCCGGAAAATGCTGACCTCTTGCGGGAGATAGCCAATGCCAAGCCGCGCGCGCCGGTACATCGGCAGGGCGGTCACATCCTTGCCGTCGATATTGACCTGCCCCCCTTCGGCAGAGACCAGACCTGCAATCGAATAAAAGCACGTGGTCTTGCCCGACCCGTTCGGCCCAAGCAGGGCGACGACCTCACCCCGGTTCAGCCGCATCGAGACATCCCGGATCACCGGGCGTTTACGATAGCTTTTCCGCAGGTTCGTGACGACAAGCCCGGCGCTGCCTTCGGTGACCTGCAACTTGGGTTGGCCGATCATGGTTGTTTGCTGCCGGGCGAAAAGACCGTTTTCACATTGCCGCTGACGGTGCCAGTACCATCTTTCAGGTTGACGGTCAGGGATTCGCCGGAAATCGCAGCGGCGCCCTGGGTCAAAAGGACATTGCCAGACATCACCACAAGGCCCGTCGCGATGGTGTAAACGGCCTCTTGCGCCTCTGCCGCGTCGGTGGGGCTGACCAATGTCACCCCGCCGGTGGCGTGAAGTCGCTGGATCCCCTGCCCACTGGCCCCATATTCAACCCGGATTTCTTTGGCCTGAAGGCGCATTTCCCCCTGCTTGGCCAAAACATTGCCGGTAAAAAGCGCTGTGCCATCCGTCTGATCGACCGAAAGCGAATCAGAGGTGACCTCAACAGGCAGGCTAGTGTCCTGTTGCAGGCCCCCGAACTTTACGCCCAATTGCTGCGCAGACGCCGGACCTGCCACAAGAGCCAAGGCCAAAAGACAGGACGTGATATACTGACGCATCATCGGATCTAATCACACAACTTATTTTTCAGGGCTGTATATCAGTTTAACGCGGCCGTTGAAAACCAATACGTATTTTCCCGGCATTTCGCTGCTTTCGGCGATTCGCATCGTGTCTGCTGTCACTTTGCCCGCTGGGCCTTCGGCCATGACAGGCTGATCCGCCGATATTTCCGTTCGGTCAAGCAAGGCCTTCAACGCCTCGGTATGCAAAACCCATCCGGTGGAGGTGGCAATTTCGACCCCACCCGACAAAGTGACCAAGCGCTTCGCCGAATCCATGAGGTCGCCCGCTGCCTTGAGATTGGCGGTTGCTCCACTCGGCATTTCAAGCATCCCTGTCATGGTCGTGGCGCGGCCTGATCCGTTTTCCGTATCCGGGCGCACCTCTGCCGCATCGATGGTCAGCGAACTGCCATCATCGGTTATGGTGACAAAGGTCGCATCCGTCATGCGGGGTTCGCGAATGCGATCGGCGACGTCGACTTCGGCAAAAGGGATGGCATCTTCGGGATTGACCGTCCGGGCCACCAAAAACAGCGTAGACAGCAGAGCCAATGCCGCCAACGGCAGGATGATCTTGAGCCACCCAATCGCTTTGCTGTGAAAATCAAGCTGGCTCATATGCCCCGGATCGCCCTTTTGCCGCTGGATCGACACTTAAGTGTGTGCGGCGCACCGGCCAAGTCCAAAAGAAAAAGGCCGGCAAAGGATCGCCGGCCTTGGCTTATGAATCGAAGTGCGCGTTACAGCTTGGAATCCTGAATCCGCAACTGACGGGCACGAGTCAGGATGGCGTCTTCGATAGACCGGGCCGTTTCAGCCGAGACGGGCGCCCCACCGCGCGATTGAAGGGCAACCCGCAGCGAACGGGCGTCAAGCGCAGGGTCTTGAACATAGATCGTGGCACGATAGGCGCGGCCGCCGCCCGGGGGCGTGCCATAGCCGGTAACAATCACCCCGGTGAACGGGTCGGCAGCTTCGATGGGCAAGAAATTCAGCACATCAAGGCTGGCCACCCAAAGATACTTGTTCACCTCGACCGTGGTGTTCGGATCGGCCGCGTTGCTGAACAGGTCCCAGATGGTAGACCGCCGCTGATCTTCTCCATTCGCGCGGGCGATGGCCGCACGCTGGGCATCGGCGCGTTGCTTTTGATCAAGCTGATCGACAGAGGGAATTCCGCTGCCGCCACGGCGGAACAATCCGCTGTCCCCGCTGGCAAGTCCTGTCCCGCAGGCGGAAAGCCCGGCAAGCAGGCAGGTCATCACGGCAAATCGAGCCAGACGGTGAACAGGCATCTGCACCCCCAAATATTCATTAAAAGCTGTCTAGCCCACACACCCACGCGTGCCAAGGCTTTTCGCGTCTCCTTATGAATAGGCTGCATTTCGCCGGGAGCATTGAAACAAAACGGGGTGGTTTCCCGACCTGTGGCATTGCTGCACCATGACCACCCGCTTTTCATTTGGTCGGTCGGTCTTGATTGCAATTGGTCCGGCTTGGGAGGAAAAGCAGATCATTCCCACCGTGGCCGAGCTGCGGCGGGGCTGACCTTGAGGAAATGAGGGAAAACATGAAAAAGGTTCTTCTCGCGACGTCCGTTCTGGCTCTGTCCGCGACCGTTGCCGCAGCTGAAGTGAAACTCTCGGGCGATGCTCGTATGGGCGTTGTCTATGATGGCAACCTGGCTGCTAACAAGCTGCAGCTGACCTCGCGCGCTCGCGTTTCGTTCAACATGTCGGGCGAAACCGATGGCGGTCTGGCATTCGGCGCATCGTTCCGCGCTGACCAAGCTGCTGTTGCCGCTGGCGGCAACACCGCAATGACCGCTGGTTCGGTTTTCGTTTCGGGCGCTTTCGGCAAGCTGACCATGGGCGACACCGGTTCGGCTGCTGACAACGTTGTTGGCAACGTTGCTGGCGTCGGCTTGACCGGTCTGGGCGACACCAACGAACTCGGCTACCTTGGCAACGCAAAGACCGCTGCTAAGTACGAGTACTCGACCAACGGTCTGACCTTGGCTGTTTCGGCTGGTCAGTCGGGTTCGAAAGACGTGTCGGTTGCTGCTAAGTACTCGAACGATCAGTATTCGGTCTCTCTGGGCTATGAAGACATC
>JALQUQ010000500.1 GCA_023263735.1 Paracoccaceae bacterium
TTTCAACCGCCGGGCGCAGATCGCCCAAACCAAGACTGGCAAGGTATTCATCGACATGTTTGCGGATGATCGTTTCCTGCGGCGGCAGAACCAACGGGCATTGCCGCAAAAGCTGCGCCATCGGCTGACGGATCAGCGGATGATCGGCCCGTGCCGTGGCGATGATCGGCTCATCATACAGGAATTCGAAATCCAGCCCCGTCATCTCGGTCACCTGTGGCATGCGGCCGATCATCAGATCAATCTGGCGGTCCTTCAGCTTTTTCAGAAGATAGGGGTGGGTTCCCGTTTCCACGCGGAGCGTGACCGAGGTTTCCACCTCCATGAACCGGCTGACGACGGCTGGAAAAAAGCGGGTCGAGACGGTCGGCAGCAATCCGATGGACAAAACCTTTGGGGCCGCGGCGGACAGGGCCGCCCGCGCGGCGGCATCCAGACTGACCAATGCGTCGCGGGCGTGGCGGCGGACCTTTTCCCCCTCGGGCGTTGGGGTCATCTTGCGGCCCAGCCGCAGAAACATCGGCGCGCCCATCATCGCCTCGAACTCGGCCAGAGATTTGGACAAGGCGGGCTGCGAAATCCCCAGAACCCGCGCCGCCGCCGACAATGTACCACTGTCCGCAATTTGCAGGAAAAACCGCAGATGCCGCAGTTTGACCCCGGAATGTATAACCGAATCCATATAGAAAAATGCCCATTTTCTATTATTCGCGCTTGGTTCTTTATGGCACAACATTTGGGGGAGAACCAGAATGTCAGTCTTGATGCGCCCTTGGGGGCATATGAATTTCCGCGATATCGGGCCGCGCGACGGCCTGCCTGTCGTTTTCGCCAACTCGCTGGGCACCGATCTTCGGATGTGGGATGGGGTGATCGCCGCCCTGCCGGGCCTTCGCGCGATTGGCTTTGACAAGCGCGGCCACGGGCTGTCGGCCCTGCCCCCGCAGGCGTGGACGATTGAGGATTTGGCCAGTGATGTGCTGGCGCTGATGGATCATTTGCAGATCGACCGGGCCGTGATTGCGGGCTGCTCTGTTGGCGGCATGATCGCGCAGGCAACCGCGATTGCCGCGCCGGGCCGGGTCAGGGGGCTGGTTCTGTCGAACACGGCCGCCAAGATCGGCACGGTCGAAGGATGGCAAGCGCGCATCGCTGCAATCCGCGCGGGCGGCATCGCGTCGATTGGCGACGCCATCCTTCAGCGCTGGTTTGCCGCTGATTTTCTGGCCCGCCCCGACCATCTGGCATGGCGCACGATGCTGGAGCGCACCGATCCCGAGGGGTATTGCGGCACCTGTGTCGTGCTGTCAAAGGCCGATCTGCGCGCGGGTCTGCGCGGGCTGGACATGCCGGTTCTGTTTCTGGCTGGCGATCAGGATCAATCCACCCCGGTCAGTCTGGTCACGGAAACCGCCGCGCTGATTGCCGGGGCCAAGGTGGCGGTCGTGGGCGGTTCGGGCCATCTGCCCGCCATCGACGCCCCCGCCACCACCGCCAAACTGATCGAAGATTTTCTGAAGGATCACTTTCATGACTGAGCTGCGCGATCAGGGCATGGCGACGCGGCGCAAGGTTCTGGGCGATGCCCATGTGAACCGGGCCGAAGCCAACAAGACCGCCTTTGACGAACCGTTTCAATCGCTGATCACCGATGCCGCATGGGCCCATGTCTGGAGCCTGCGCGAACGGTCGATGCTGACCATCGCCTTGTTGGCGGGGTTGGGCAATGACCATGAGCTGGCCATGCATATCCGCGCCACCCGCAACACCGGGGCCACCGAGCAGGATGTGATGGAAGCGCTGTTGCATGTGGCCATCTATGCGGGCGTGCCGCGTGCCAATCACGCCATCAAGATTGCCAAGGATACATTTGCCGCCATGGCACAGGAGGAGAAGCCATGAAACCA
>JALQUQ010000501.1 GCA_023263735.1 Paracoccaceae bacterium
AGGCACAAGCACTTTATTCACATGCAAAGATTCCTGTGGACAGGTTTCCCGCTGTGCTGCTGCAGAAAATACGTCACGGGTTGACGATGGCAAATCCCAGAAAGGCGCCGGCCAAAAGACCGACAATCACGGTGCCAATCGAAAAAATCCTGTCTGCATTCAACGAAACGAGCAAGGACAGTCCACGATAGCCATTCATGACATGCTGCATTTCACACACCTCTTCAACCGTCTGGCCAGAATAGACGGCCAATGTGTTAAGATTAAGGCGTGCTTTGGGGCCGAAGTGCCTTGGATTTTATCCACAGAAAAGTGTTTCGTTCAGAAACACCACCAGCATCAGGCCAAAGATGATGGCCAAGCCAAAGGACATCAGCACCTGCATGGCCTTGGCCCCCGGGGGATGGCCGGTCACAGCCTCCCAGGCGTGAAACACCAGATGCCCGCCGTCGAGAATCGGAATGGGGAACAGGTTCAAAAGCCCGACGCCCACAGACAGACCGATCAGCAAAAGCAAAAAGCTCTCGATCCCTTGGCTGGCGGCGGCACCCGCCGCCTCGGCGATCCCGACGGGGCTGCGCATGTTGCACAGCGAAATCTCGCCCGAGGCGATATAATACAGGGCGTTCAGGTTGGTCGTGATCGCGGTCCAGGTTTGGGTCACCGCGATTTCAGCCGCCTCCAGCACACCCGGAACGCGGGTCTGCGGCCCAAAGCCGATGCTGCCCTGAAGACCGATCAACCACCGCGTTTCAAAGGTGCCATCCGCCTTTGGCAGATCGCTGCGGCGCGGGGTCAGGGTCAGATCGAATTCGGACCCGGCCCGCCAAATGGTCAGCGTCATCGCCTTGCCATCCGATCCACGCGCCAATGTGGCCAATTCGTCAAAGGAGTAAATCCGGGTGCCGTCCACCGCCACGATCACATCGCCCGGTTTGATCCCCGCCTCATCCCCGGCCGAAGTGGGGGTCACCGCCTCGACATAGGCAGGAAAGGGAAAGGCCCCGTCGATGGTCATCCGCTGCCCGTCCCGCTCGATCTCGAACGCAACGGTCGGGGCTGGGGTCAGGGTGCGCGACACCTCGAACACCGCGGTCAGATCGGGGGTGTCCTGTCCATTGATCGCCAGAATCTTGTCATTGACCTGCAACGACTGCCCCGGCCCCGGCAGAGCCTTGACCGATCCGACAATCGGCTCTTGGGTGGCGACCCCGTTGAACAGGATCATGAAGAACAGGATCGCAATCGCCATGATGAAGTTGAACATAGGCCCCGCGGCAACCGTCGCGGCCCGCGCCCAAAGCGGTGCCCCGTGCATGGTGTGGCGGCGCTCTGCCTCGGTCATGCCGGTCATGGCTGCGCCATCCTTGCCCGAGGCCGCGTTGCTGTCGCCCAGAAACTTGACATAGCCGCCAAAGGGCAAGGCGGCGATTTGCCACCGCGTGCCCCGGCGATCCACGCGCGACACCAGCACTCGGCCAAAGCCCAAGGAGAACACCTCGGCATGGATGCCCGACCAGCGGCCCACGATGTAATGCCCGTATTCATGCACCGCAACAATGATCGAAAGCGCGACGATGGTCGACAACACAGTCCAGAAAAGACCACCAACCCCCGGCAGAAATCCGATCAAATCCACTGTGCAAATCCTTGTTGTTAACGCGTCAGTCGCCGCAACGAACCAGCGCCCTTACAGAGCTCTGGCCGCCTCATCCGCCCGCAGTCGTGCCAGACGGTCGGCCCCGATGATGTTGTCCAAAGACAAAACGTCGGTTTCAAGGCGTATCTCGGACGAAACGCGGGCAAGCCCGGTTTCGACGATACGGGCCATATCCATAAAGCCAATCCCCCCCGCCAAGAAGTGATCAAGCGCGATCTCTTTGGCCGCGTTGAAC
>JALQUQ010000502.1 GCA_023263735.1 Paracoccaceae bacterium
GTCCTTCGATCTCGTCGACGCCGATGATGGCGCGGTCGGGGCCGCCTTCGGCGAAGAGCCGGCGTTTGGCCGCGAAATAGCCGCCCATCCCGCCGTGGCGGTCAAGGTGATCGGGCGAGAGATTGGTAAAGACCGCCACATCCGGGGTCAGGGCGCGGGCCAGATCGGTCTGATAGGAGGACAATTCCAAGACGATCACCTCGCCATCTTGGGCGGGGTCGATGTCAAGCACGCCGCGCCCGATGTTGCCCGCCATCTGGACCGGTCGGCCCGCGTGCTGAAGGATGTGGGTGATGAGGGCGGTCGTCGTCGATTTGCCGTTGGAGCCGGTGATGCAGACCACGCGCGGGGGGGTGTCGAAGCTGTCCCAGGCTTTGGTTGCATAGCTGCGGAAAAACAGCCCGATGTCATTGTCGACCGGGATACCCAAGGCAAGGGCGCGCGCGATGACCGGGTTCGGGGTGGGATAGAGATGGGGAATGCCGGGGCTGACGATCAAGGCGGCGACGCCCTCAAAAGCCGCATGGCGGGTGAGATCGGTCAGGGCAAAGCCTTCGGCCTGTGCCTTGGCGCGGGATTCGGGGCTATCATCCCAGAGGAGCGGCTCGGCCCCTCCGGCCTGCAAGGCGCGCGCCGTGGCAAGGCCCGAGCGGCCAAGGCCCAGCACGGCCACTTTTGCGCCCGCATATCCTGTGACTGGAATCATCGCCTTCCCCTTTGTGGTTCCGCCAAGGGATAAGCCAAGGCCGGGGCCGGGGAAAGGGGGGCGACTTGGGGTGCGGCGGCGCGATCAGCCGCCCCTTTTGGCCGGGCGTGTCCTGATCCGGCCATGGCCGAGGGGGCGCGAGCCTATCGGCAGAGGGGGGCAGGCCTATGCGCCCAAGTCCCCGTCTGCGTTGGCGGCGATTGGGTCACAGCTCGCGCGGCCCTTGGGGCTGAGGTCATAGACCCCGCGGTCGATCCGGTCGAACCAGCCATAGTGATCGGCGCGCAGGATGGCGGCGGCGCGGGGCACATCGGTCGCCCGCGCGCATTGGGCGGGCGATTGGGGGCCGTGATCGTGCAAATGCCGGGCGAGTTTCATTGCCTCTTGTCGATAGGCGGTCATCCGTTTGACGCCGGTCGTGCCGCCCGTGTTCGGATCGCCGACGCGGCGCTGGAATTCGCGCAAGAGACGCCCGGCGCGGGCCGCGTTCTTGCGCGGCTGATAGGGGGCGGGGTCCAGATGCGCCTCGACCCGTTCGCCCTTGACGGTCAGAAGGCCAAGGCCAAGGCGGCGCAGAAGCGCGGTCAGATCCTTGTAGCGATGCGTCCATTTCGGGGGTTGGGGCACGGCAAGGTAGACATCGTCAAACAGCGCCTGCCGCGCAACGCCCTGCAGGATCAGGGTCAGGTTCAGGGCGGTTTTCAGCTCGACGATCACGGGGGGATCGTCGCCCCGGCAGGCCATGACATCGGCCGCGCCCACCTCGGCCTTGACCTCGAACCCTTGGGCTTCGAGGAAGGCTTTGACGGGGGGGTAGAGGTCGGATTCTTTCATTCCGCCTGTGTGGCAGGGTTTTCGCGGGAAACCAAGAAACCAAAGTCGAGGTCAAGGCCCCAGAGGGTTTGGGCGCGTGTCAGGGGGTCGAGTGCTGTGGCCTTGGCCCTGATCGCGTGGAGAACCTGCCGCCAATGATCGCGTTCGGGTTCGAGGGCGGAATGGGCTTGATGGCCAAGCCTTTGGCCGATGGCTTTGCCCAAGGCGCCGCGGCGGTCCCGGTCCTGCGCAAGATATTCCTCGGCCAGTTCTTCGGCGGTGGCCACCAGAAAAACCGGGTCATAGGTCAGGCGGATGCCTTCTGGTGGAGCATCGCCACCAAGGAGGGCTGCGCGGAATTTCGGAAGGTCGGTG
>JALQUQ010000503.1 GCA_023263735.1 Paracoccaceae bacterium
GTTGATGTTGCTCCCGAGATCCGTATTGTCTTGACGGTGCAGGGTTCAACCGCCGCCATATCCATTTCCGACAATGGCATCGGCCTTCCAGAGGATCGGGCGCGGCTGTTTGAACCCTATGTCACCACCCGCGAAAAGGGCACGGGCCTCGGCCTGCCTATCGTGAAGAAGATCATCGAAGAGCATGGCGGAACCCTGTCCCTTTTGGACGCGCCGATCTTTGACGGACAAACCCAGCGTGGTGCCATGGCGGAAATTTATCTGCCGCGGCTCAGCCGCCGCCGCGCACGTAGTTACATGGCTGCCGAAGGGCAGGGAGGTTGAGTTGAGCATTCTTATCGTTGATGACGAAAAAGACATTCGCGAATTGATTGGCGATATTCTGAAGGACGAAGGCTTTGCGGTTCGTCTGGCTGCGAACTCCGATCAGGCCATGGATGAGATCAACAGCGATCCGCCCAGCCTGATGATTTTGGACATCTGGTTGAAAGACAGCCGGATGGATGGGATCGACATTCTGAAAACGGTCAAACGGGACAATCCCGACATTCCGATTGTCATCATCTCGGGGCATGGCAACATCGAGATCGCGGTGGCGGCGATCAAGCAGGGGGCCTATGACTTTATCGAAAAGCCGTTCAACATCGATCAGTTGATGGTCGTCGTCGGGCGGGCGATGGAAACCAGCCGCCTGCGGCGCGAAAATGCCGATCTGCGGCGCAAGGACGTGACCAGCACCGAAATGCTGGGGTCCTCTCCGGCCTTTCGTGCGCTGAAAACGCAGTTGGAAAAGGTCACCAAATCGAATGGCCGCGTGATGCTGACCGGGCCGTCGGGGTGTGGCAAGGAAATGGCGGCGCGGTTCATCCATCTGAATTCGACCCGTGCCGCGGCGCCGTTTGTTTCTGTCTCGGCGGCGACGATCGAGCCGGACCGGATGGAAGAGGTGCTGTTTGGCCGCGAAACGCAGGAACGCGGGGTTGAAAAGGGTCTGTTGGAGCAGGCGCACGGCGGCGTGGTCTATCTGGACGAAGTGGCCGACATGCCGGTCGGCACGCAGTCAAAGATCTTGCGCGTGCTGGTCGAACAGCAATTCACCCGCGTGGGCGGGGCCGACAAGGTGCGTGTGGACCTGCGTTTCATCTCGTCAACCATGCGCGATCTGAAACATGAGATCGAGGTGGGCCGGTTCCGGCAAGAATTGTACGACCGGTTGAACGTGGTGCCGATCGCGGTGCCCAGTCTGGAAGAACGCCGCGAAGATATTCCCGAGTTGGTCGCCCATTTCGTCGAGATGTTCCACCGGACCCAAGGTCTGCCTCTGCGCAAACTGTCGTCCGAGGCCGAAGCGATGCTGCAAACCGGCGCGTGGCCCGGCAACGTGCGGCAACTGCGGCACATGGTCGAACGGGTGCTGATCCTGGGCGATGGGTCGGGGCCGATTGAACCCAATGAGTTGCCCAACGCCGAACCGGCGGGCGATGGCAATGGTCGTCTGGTCTTGGGCGGGGCGATGGCAACGCTGCCCCTGCGCGAGGCGCGCGAGGTGTTCGAGCGGGAATATCTGCTGACCCAGATCAACCGCTTTGGCGGCAACATCAGCCGAACGGCGAATTTCGTGGGGATGGAACGCAGCGCCCTGCACCGCAAATTGAAATCGCTGGGGGTGGTCACTTCGATGAAATCGGGCGGGCGCAGCGCCCAGTTTGAAAGCGACGACGAAGACGACGAATAACCGGCGACAACCATGGTTTCCTGACCCCATGCCCCGTTGCGAATTGCGTCGGGGCATTGACCATTCGACCGGCTTCTGCCAATCAAAAGCGATCCGGTGGGTGTGACCGCACCCATTTTACCTAAAGGGGCGGAAATGAAGGTCATCATTTG
>JALQUQ010000504.1 GCA_023263735.1 Paracoccaceae bacterium
CGCACCCGACCCCCGCCCCGGCCCCACCGGAATGCCCTGCTGTTTGCCCCATTTGATGAAATCGGCCACGATCAGGAAATAGCCGGGGAAGCCCATCTTTTCGATGATGTCCAATTCGAACTTCAGCCGCGCCTCATAGTCCTCGCGGCTGGCGGCCAAGGGGATCACGGCCAGACGCTTGTCCAACCCCTCCCAGGCCTGCCGGCGCAATTCCTCCACCTCGTCATCGGCAAAGCGCGGCAGGATGGGCTTGCGCTTATAGGCGGCAAAGGCGCAGCGCTTGGCGATCTCGACGGTGTTATCCAAAGCCTCGGGCAGATCGGCGAACAGCGCGCACATCTCGGCCTCGGACTTGAAATAGTGCTGCGGGGTCAGCCGACGGCGGGGTTGCTGCTGATCGACATAGGCCCCTTCGGCAATGCAGATCAGCGCATCATGCGCTTCGTACATATCCGACTTGGGGAAATAGACATCATTCGTCGCCACCAAAGGCAGCCCAAGCGCATAGGCCATCTCCACATGGCCCCGCTCGGTCAGGGCCTCGGCTTCGGGCAGCTTGCCGCCCTCGCCGGGATGGCGCTGCAATTCCACATACAGCCGGTCGGGATAGATCGCGGCCAACCGCTCCAGAAAAGCCCGCGCCTTGGCCTCCTGCCCCTGCCGCAAGAACCGACCCACCGGCCCATCCGGCCCCCCGGTCAGACAGATCAGGCCCTCGCTGTATCTGGCCAGCTCCTCGACGGTGACCTGCGTCAACTGCCCCCCGCCGATGCCCTTGCCATCGATATAAAGGCAAGAGTTCAGCTTCATCAGGTTCATATAGCCGCGCTCGTTCTGGGCCAGCAGAACAACGGGCGCCGGCAGCCGCAGCTTTTCCCCCGGCTGGGCCGGATCATGCGCGACCGAGACCTGACAGCCCACGATCGGTTGCACCCCCGCCCCCTGCGCGGTGACCGAAAACTCCAACGCGCAGAACATGTTGTTGGTATCGGTCACGGCAATCGCGGGCATCTCCGCCCCGGCCGCCAGCTTGACCAGCTTTTTCACGGGAACCGCGCCTTCCAACAGGGAATGCTCGGTATGGACACGCAGATGAATGAATCGGGGCTCGGCTTTCATGGATCTGTGATACCGCCCCAAAGCCCGGTTGGAAACGGGTGCCGAAAACTTCACCACCCAAGGCGCGATAAATCCGGCGCGGCAAACTTAATGCTTGCCACACCGTCCCAGTCACGCTCTCATAAGCTTTGGCTGTCCCCGCTTTACGCCGCATCGGGTGGGGTCCGCAGGCTCACAGGGGCCAAGACGCAAAGAAGGTGGCGGACGAACCAAAGATGACATCGATCGCGTTTCTCCTGAATGGAACGCCTGTCCGGGTTCAAGACCCGAACCCCACCCAAACCGTCTTGGAATGGCTGCGGGAAACCCGTGGCCTGTCCGGCACCAAAGAGGGCTGCAATGAGGGGGATTGTGGCGCCTGCACCGTCCTTGTCATCGACGACAGCGGCCCCAAGGCGCTGAATGCCTGCCTGTTGTTCCTGCCCCAGATCGACGGCAAGGCCCTGCGCACGGTCGAGGGGTTGGCCCTTGCGCCCGAGACGCCGCATCCCGTCCAGCACGCCCTTGTCGATCACCATGCCAGCCAATGCGGCTTTTGCACGCCCGGCATCGCGGTGTCGCTGGCGGCGGCGCACCTGCAAGGCCGCTCAGACCATGATACCATTCTGGCCGGCAATCTGTGCCGTTGTACCGGTTATGCCCCGATCCTGCGGGCGGCGCGCGATCTTTCCTCCGCCCCCCAGCCCGACTGGGCCGAAACCGATCAGGCCTTTGCCTTGGCACAAATATCCCCGGAGGGGTCCGGGGAGGCAGGCAGCCTCCCC
>JALQUQ010000505.1 GCA_023263735.1 Paracoccaceae bacterium
TGTATCGGGTCGGAAGAATAGGTTAACACTCTGTCCTTGGTCGATAAACTCTTGCCGATCTGCCGCTAGCTCAACCAACCATCGCTGGTCAATCTCCATCGCTGTCTTAAACACTTCCTTCACATCTTCGGGAACGTCCAAATGCTGAACGCTACCATCGTTGGCAATAATAGAAGCCCAAGTGTCGTCATCGTCCATACCAAGATCAGCAAGACGTTTAGACAAGAATCGATTACGGTAGACAAACGCGCCACTTAGAGTATCCTGCCTATTGCGGTGGAAACGCTGGTCAAGGTGGGGCGCAAACGTCTGCTTTTGATCCCGCCGCCGCGCCACCACACCTATTCGCGCCACATGACCAAGGGCTTTTCGGATGCGGCGGGCGAACTTGGCGCGACCTTTGAATTGCTGCAGGGCGTCACCTCTGACAGCCTTGCGCATGATATCGAGGCCGCCTTGCGCGACGTGCTGCGGCGCCCCAATCGCCCCGATGGGATCGTCAGCGGATCGACCAATGGCACAATGGCCGCCGTCACCGCGGCCGAGGCCGTGGGACTGGAATTGGACAAGACCATCGATGTCGTCGGCAAGGAAGCGATCCCCATTCTGCACATGTTCCGCGACAAGATTTATGTCGTTCAGGAAGATGTGGGACTGGTGGGAGAGTTTCTGGCCAAGACGCTGGTCGAATTGATCGAACACCGGACGCCCAAGCAATTGCAAGGGCTGGAAATCCCCGCCCCACCGCGGCGTGGCACCGACAACTAGGAGAACTGACGGATGAAGACGATGAAGGGCCCCGCCCTGTTTCTGGCCCAATTCGCGGGCGACGAAGCCCCGTTCAACAGCTGGGGCGCGATCACCAAATGGGCGGCGGACTGCGGCTATATCGGCGTGCAACTGCCCAGCTGGGACGGTCGGCTGTTCGATCTGGAGAAGGCCGCCAGCTCGAAAGACTATTGCGACGAGATCAAGGGTGTCGCTGCCGAAGCCGGGATCGAGATCACCGAACTTTCCACCCATTTGCAGGGGCAGTTGGTGGCCAGCCATCCGGCCTATGATGCAGCCTTTGACGGCTTTGCCGCCCCGGGCGTGCGCGGCAACCCCAAGGCCCGCGCCGAATGGGCCGCGGATCAGGTGAAAAAGGCGCTGACCGCCAGCAAGAACCTTGGCCTGACCGCACAGGCCACCTTTTCCGGCGCCTTGGCTTGGCCCTTTGTCTATCCGTGGCCGCAGCGCCCGGCCGGGCTGATCGAAGAGGCCTTTGACGAACTGGCCCGCCGCTGGACGCCGATCCTGAACCATGCCGAAGACTGCGGTGTGGATCTGTGCTATGAAATCCATCCGGGCGAAGACCTGCATGATGGGATCAGCTATGAGATGTTCCTCGACCGCGTAAAGGGCCATGCCCGCGCCAACATGCTGTACGATCCCAGCCATTACGTGCTGCAGCATCTGGATTATCTGGAGCATATCGACATCTATCACGAGCGGATTCGCATGTTCCACGTCAAGGACGCCGAGTTGAACCCGACCGGGCGGCAGGGCGTTTACGGCGGCTATCAATCCTGGGTCAACCGGGCCGGCCGGTTCCGCAGCCTGGGCGATGGGCAGGTGGATTTCGGCGGCGTCTTCTCGAAACTGACGCAATACGGATTTGACGGTTGGGCCGTGGTCGAATGGGAATGCTGCCTGAAGCATCCCGAAGACGGCGCGCGCGAAGGATCGGACTTTGTGCGGGCCCATATGATCCGCGTGACCGAAAAAGCCTTTGACGATTTCGCGGGGGGCGGCACCGATCGCGCAGCCAACCGGCGGATGCTGGGTCTGGACTGACGACAGGTCTGAGAAACGGGCCGGGAGATGGGCCGGGGGCCA
>JALQUQ010000506.1 GCA_023263735.1 Paracoccaceae bacterium
TGATGGAATAGATTTCAAACTTGGCGCCCACGTCGATGCCACGGGTGGGTTCGTCCAGGATCAGAACCTGCGGATCGGTGAACAGCCATTTCGACAGCACCACCTTTTGCTGGTTGCCGCCCGAAAGGTTCACCACCTTTTGCTGCACTCCCGGCGTGCGGATGGCCAGCGACTGGCGGTAATCTTCGGCCACCTTGGCCTCGCGCGCGTGGTTGATCACACCTTTGCGGGCGATCCCGGCCAGATTGGCAAGGCTGATGTTGCGCAGGATCGGCTCTTCCAACACCAGACCCAAGGCTTTGCGGTCTTCGGTCACATAGGCTAGCCCCGCCTTGACGGCGCGGTCCACGGTCGAGGTATCGGCCGGCGACCCGCCCAGCATGACCTGACCCGTGATATTGCGGCCATAGCTGCGGCCAAAAAGGCTCATCGCCAGTTCGGTGCGGCCTGCACCCATCAGACCCGCGATGCCCACGATCTCGCCCTTGCGGACGGTAAATGCCGCATTGTGAATCATCTGGCGGCCCTGCTGTTCGGGGTGCCAGACGTTCCAGTTGCTGACCTCCATCAAGGTATCGCCCAGATGGGGGGTGCGTTCGGGATAGCGATGCGCCATGTCGCGGCCCACCATGTCGCGGATGATGCGGTCTTCGGTGATTTCGTCGCGGTCCATGGTCGAAACCGTGGTGCCATCGCGCAGAACCGTGATGCGGTCGGCGACACGGGCGATCTCGTTCAGCTTATGGCTGATGATGATCTGGGTCATGCCTTGGGCCTTCAATTCCAGCATCAGGTCCAGCAGTTTCTGACTGTCGTTTTCCTGAAGCGCTGCGGTCGGCTCGTCCAAGATCAACAGGCGCACATCTTTCGCCAGCGCCTTGGCGATTTCGATCAGTTGCTGTTTGCCCACGCCCAGCTTGCCCACCGGGGTGCCCGGCGGTTCCTTCAGGCCGACCTTGGCCAGAAGCTCGGTCGTGCGGGCAAAGGCCTTGGGCCAGTTGATCACCCCGTTGCGGTCCATCTCGTTGCCCAGAAACAGGTTCTCGGCAATCGACAGCAGCGGCACCAGCGCCAGTTCCTGATGGATGATGATGATCCCCAGATCTTCGCTGTCCGAAATGGACCGGACCGCCAAGGGTTTGCCATCGTAAAGAATTTCGCCGGTATAGCTTCCATGCGGGTAAACCCCCGATAGAACTTTCATCAGCGTGGATTTTCCGGCGCCATTTTCCCCGCAGATCGCGTGAATTTCGCCGGTCTTGACGGTCAGGTTCACCTCGTCCAGTGCCTTGACCCCCGGGAACAGCTTGCTGATCCCGCGCATTTCCAACAGGTTCGTCATTCATCCCTCCCCCCGGATGAGATCGGACCCGCCCCTAGGGAGCGAAAGGGGCGGGTCCGGGTTCGTTCAGCTTACTTCAGCTGATCGGCGGTGTAATAGCCCGACTCGACCAAGGTTTTGTCGATATCGCCCACGCCCAAGGCCAGCGGCTCCAGCAGGTAGGACGGAACCACCTTTACGCCGTTGTCATAGGTCGAGGTGTCGTTGATCTCGGGCTCGGCGCCTTGCATGATCGCATCCACCATCTTGACGGTGACGCCAGCCAGCGCGCGGGTGTCCTTGAACACGGTCGAATACTGCTCGCCCGCCATCATCGACTTGACCGAGGGGATTTCGGCGTCCTGACCGGTGACGCAAGGCATCTTCAGATCGCCCGAGCCGTAGCCCACGCCCTTGACCGACGAAAGAATGCCGATCGACAGCCCGTCATAGGGCGAAAGCGCGCCGTGCAGGGCCTTGTCGCCATAGTTGGCCGACAGAAGGTTGTCCATGCGGGCCTGAGCGACAGCCCCGTCCCAACGCAGGGTGCCGACCAC
>JALQUQ010000507.1 GCA_023263735.1 Paracoccaceae bacterium
CATTGATGCGCGCCATCGGGCGGATGTCGGCATAGCGCGCGCCTTCGGGGCGAAGAATTTCAATCTCCTGATACGACGCCGCGATCGAGGCCGAAACCTGCACGACCCGGGGATCAAGCGACCGGGCATAAGCGTCGATTTCGCGCAGCATTTCGATTTTGACGGCAAAGGTGGCATCGGCCATCGGATCGGCATCGCCATAAAGCCGCAGGTTGGTGCGATGGGGGGCCTCGGCCAGCGTTCCCCCGCCAGCCCCAACGGCCAAGCGCGCGGTTTCCGAGGCGCGCAACAAGGATTTCTCGCTGATTTCAGTGGAATGCGCATAGCCCGCCACTTCGCCACGCACGGCGCGCAGGCCGAATCCTTCAAAGGCGTCATAAGAGGCCGTCTTGATTCGCCCATCGTCGAGCAGGATGGTCTCAGACCGCTTCCGCTCCATAAAAAGCTCGCCATCATCAGCGCCCAGGGTGGCATCCCGCAGCACGCGAAGCGCCACGGCTTCGTCGATATGGCTGTCAAAAGGGCGGAACGGAGCATCGCTCATGCAGAGAATTCCTTGATCTGTGTCAAATGGCGCTGATTTGTCGCGACGGTTTCGCTTGTAGCAGAGCCTTTAATATGGTTTCACCGAGCGAAGAAACAACGGGATTCTGCCCGTGGCTTGGGTATGGCCCGGTGGCGGGACGAAAAGCGGCGAAAAGCCGTGCGAACGAACGGGAACGAACATGCGTCTTATGAAATCTTTTGGCGGAGCCGTGGCCGCCATCGCCGCTCTGACCTCGGGCACCGCTCTGGCTCAGGGACTTGAGATTGTTGGTCAGCCTCGGCTGGGCAACATGGGCTTCCAGACCGCTGCGACGGAGTTGGCTCGTGATCTTCAGGGTCTGGACCACATGATCCTGATCATCATTTCGGTGATCACCGTGTTTGTGACCGCCTTGCTGATCTGGTGCATCATCCGCTTTAACCAGCGCGTCAACAAGAAACCGGCCACCTTCACGCACAACTCGCCGCTGGAAGTTGCGTGGACCGTTCTGCCGATCTTCATCCTTGTCTTCATCGGTGCCTTCTCGCTGCCGGTTCTGTTCAAGCAGCAGGAAATCCCCGAAGGCGACATCACCATCAAGGTCATGGGCTATCAGTGGTACTGGGGCTATGAATATGTCGATGATGGCGTTTCCTTTGAAAGCTACATGATCGGCGCGCCGGCAACCGGTGGTGACAACCGCCTGACGCCCGAAGTCGAAAAGCAACTGGCTGACGCAGGCTACACCAACGATCAGTTCCTGCTGGCAACCGATACCGCCGTGGTGGTTCCGGTCGGCAAGACCATCGTGATGAACGTCACCGGCATGGATGTGATCCATTCCTGGACCATCCCCGCCTTTGGCGTAAAGCAAGACGCCGTTCCGGGCCGGACTGCCCACCTGTGGTTCAAGGCCGAAAAGGAAGGCGTCTACTTTGGCCAGTGCTCGGAGCTTTGCGGTCTGAACCACGCCTACATGCCGATCACCGTCAAAGTGGTTTCGGAAGAGGTTTATGCCAAGTGGCTTGAAGCGGCCAAAGGTGGCGACGTCGTTCTGTCGAACGCCGACATCGAGGCCTATTCGACCGTCAAAGTTGCTGCAAGCAACTGATTTCGGCCTAACGATCCGCACAAGATTGGCCCCGCATTGTCGGGGCCTTTCCTAAAGCCAGGAACACCACGATGAGCGACATTCAAAGTTTCGAACAAACGCACGAGGCGCAGTTTGGCGATTACGTCCAACTGCTGAAACCGCGCGTCATGTCGCTGGTGGTGTTTACGGCCCTTGTTGGCCTGCTGGTTGCCCCGGTGTCGGTTCACC
>JALQUQ010000508.1 GCA_023263735.1 Paracoccaceae bacterium
GGCGGATGTGAATGCCTCGGTCGAAAATATCGGGGCGCGGCGGCTGTATACCGTGTTGGAACGGGTGTTCGAGGAGCGCCGTTGACCACGGCGGCCGAAACGAAATCGTGGCGATAGATGCCGCCATCGACAACGAAAGCGGCGGCAACGATGCCGTCATATTTGCCGGTGAGGGCAAGTTTCTTGGCCAAGAGCGGCATTTCGAACGCGCCGGGAACGTCAAAGGTTTCGACCTTTGCGCCGGGCAGGATGCGGGCGACTTCGGCGAGGAAACCTTCATGCGCGCGATCAACGATATCGGCGTGCCATTTGGCCTTGATGAAGGCGAGGGTAGGAGCAGTTTTCGACATTTTGGAACCTTTTGCCAAGTTTGCGTCAGGTCCCAGAGCATGACCAACACCCAAAGGGGCAGGCCCCTCTGTGCGCGGTTCTCTTTCATCCGGACTATACCGTCGGCCCCGGAATTACACCGGATCTGCTGACCCATATCGCCCGCTTTGGGGTGACATGGCGCTCGCGGGCTATACCGCCGGTGGGGAATTGCACCCCGCCCTGAGAACACCGTAGGGCTATCACGGCAGGGCAGGGGGGGACAAGAGCGACCTTTGGGCACAAAGAGTCGTTTTTGGGCAGGAATTTTGACCGGCAAATGCGTTCGATTCCCCGACGGGCCGGTTGACGCATATTGCACTTTGGAAATACAGATGTCGCAAAGGGCTGCGATGCCCGGTCAAGCGTTTCCGACGGAGATCAGAGATATGGCAAGTGCATTGGACCAACTGCGCGACCTGACGGTTGTGGTGGCAGATACGGGCGACGTGGATTCGATCAAGGCATTGACGCCGGTGGATTGCACGACGAACCCGTCGATCATGCTGAAGGCGTTGCAGAGCCCGGCCTTTGCCGATCTGTTCGATGCCGAGATTGCAGCAGGCAAAGCAGCGGGTTCGACGCCGTTGCAGATTGCCGATGCGCTGACGATTGGCGTGGGCACGGTGCTGGCCGGTCTGGTGCCGGGCCGCGTTTCGACCGAGGTGGATGCGAACCTGTCGTTTGATACGGCGGCATCGGTCGCCAAGGCGCGGGCGATCATCGCTGCCTATGAGGCCAAGGGCGTGGGCCGGGATCGCATTCTGATCAAGCTCGCCTCGACCTGGGAGGGCATTCGCGCGGCCGAGGTGCTGGAAGGCGAAGGCATTCAGTGCAACCTGACGCTGCTTTTTGCCCAGTGCCAGGCGCAGGCCTGTGCCGAAGCGGGCGCGTTTCTGATTTCGCCCTTTGTGGGCCGGATCACCGATTGGTACGCCAAGGCGCAGGGCAAGACCTTTACCGCCGAAGAAGATCCGGGCGTTTTGTCGGTGCGCAACATCTATGCCTATTACAAGGCGAATGGCATCAAGACGATCGTGATGGGCGCGAGCTTCCGCAACATCGGGCAGATCAAGGCTTTGGCGGGCTGTGACCGCCTGACCATCGCGCCGCAACTGTTGAACGAACTGGCCGCCGAAGAGGTTGCCCTGCCGCGCGTGTTGTCGCCCGACACCGCCAAGGCCGATGCCCGCCCGCGTCTGACCGAGGCGGAATTTCGCTGGCAATTGAACGCCGATGCCATGGCCACCGAGAAACTGGCCGAGGGCATCCGCAACTTTGACGTGGACCACAAGAAACTCTTGGGCTTGATCGCGGATCGGCTGAAGTGATCGGAACGGGCGGGGGAAACCCCGCCCTTTTCATTTGGCCAAAAGAACCCGGGCGGCGGCTTCGTCGGTGATCAGGGTTTTGCATTTTGTGCGGATCAAGGTCGCGCGGATGGCGGCGGCGCGCTGCGCCCCGCCCGAGGC
>JALQUQ010000509.1 GCA_023263735.1 Paracoccaceae bacterium
GCAGCATGTTCTGAACCTCGTGTCGGGGTAATTGCATCTTCATGAACTTTCTTAAAATTCAAAATCATGTTACAGTCCTTTTTTAAGTTGGTGTTTAATCAAATCAAGTCCCCGTCGGATTTCGGGTGCGCGACATCCGGCGTTAAACGCTGGACCCGCGGATCAGCAATTCGGGCTCAATCTCGATCTGCCGGGGGGTCGTCAGCTTGCCGTCCAGCACCTCCAGAATAAGGTTGGCGGTGCGGGCCCCGATGTCGCGCGGAAACGGGTTGATCGTGGTCAGGGCAGGCACGGCGATTTCGGCAATTTCATAATCGCCAAACCCGGCAATCGAGATCTGACCGGGCACCGAAACGCCCCGCCGCTGGCATTCGGTCAACGCCCCAAAGGCCGAAAGATCCGACACGCAAATCACCGCCTGCGTATCGGGCAGCGTTTCCAAAAGCCGCCCCATCGCCCGCGCCCCTTCGCGCATCGAAATCGGCGGCGGGCCTGCTGCAATCAGCCGGTCGGTCGCCAATCCGCGCGCCTGCATCGCCGCCACGAACCCCGCCCGACGATCGGCCCCCCGCGTATCGCGCCCGGTGTCGCCGCCGATGAACCCTATCCGCGTCAGCCCTTGGGAGACAAAGTGATCGACCATCCCCTGCACCGCATGCGCGTTGGAAAACCCCACCACATGGCCAATCGGCTCTACCGGCAGATCCCAGGTTTCCACCACCGGAATCCCGGCATTTTCCAGCATGCGCCGCGCCCGGGGCGTGTGCTGCCCACCGGTCACCACAATCGCCTCGGGCCGGCGCCGCAAAAGCTGTTCGATCAGCCGCTCCTCCTCGGCCGTATCGTAATCGGTATAGCCCAGCAGAATCTGCAACCCGCGCGCTTTCAGCCCTTCGGACAGGCCGCGCAACGTATCGGCAAAGTTGGCATTGTTGATCGACGGAATGGTCACGGCCACGAAATCGGTCTTTTGCGACCGCAGGTTCGATGCCGTGCTGTCAAACACATAACCCAGCTCATCCGCCGCTTTCAAAATCGCGTCACGGGTGGCTTCTGAAACTGAACTGTCGGGTTTAAAGGCGCGGCTGACCGTCATGGGCGACACGCCCGCCAAACGGGCGACATCGGCCATGGTGGGGGCTTTGCGCGGGGTGCTCATAGGTCTTTGGTAACGATACCCCGTCCGCAAATCCAGCCCCCCCGCAGGGATTGCCGGTCAGCCCAAAACGTAGTCATGGGCCGTCGTGACGTGGTGATGAATCCGCCCGGTGAAAAAGCGGGGCAACAGCGCCTCGGTCGCGGCCCGGCCCTCGGTCCGGGCGGGGCTGGCAAGCGCCGCATCCACCGCCGCCTGATTGGGATAATCCACGGCCAAGATCAGCGGAAATTCCGGTGCGCCCTCATCCCGCGCCTCGGCAAAGGTCACACGCACCGCAAGCGCGCCGGGAAAAGCCTTCCATTTGGGCAGCAATTCTTCCAGCACGGCGGCGCGAAAGGCGTCGGTCAGGCCGGGCTTGATCGAACCTTCGAACAGGGCGTAACGGGTGATCATTCTGCGATTTCCTTTCGCGGACCTTTGAAAAATTCCATCAGGGCCGCCTGATCCTCACCGCCCAACCCCGCGGCGGTCAGCATCCGGTGCACCTCGGCACAGAGCGCGGTCAGGGGCATGGCGGTGTGGGTCAGCCGGGCCAGATCGGCGGCCCCGTTCAAATCCTTGACCATATTGTCGATCCGCCCGGTGCGGCGATAATCGCGGGCGGCAAAACGCGGCATATATTCCTGCAAGATGGCACTATCGGCCCGCCCCCCGCGCAGCGCCTGCGGGATTTTTGCGG
>JALQUQ010000050.1 GCA_023263735.1 Paracoccaceae bacterium
GTTTGCCCCCGATCCGGGCGATCAGCTTTTTGCCGGCGATCAGATCTATCTGTTCGTTCATTCCGAAGATGTGAACCGCGCCTTGGAGATTTTCGGGAAGTCGGTTCACAAACAGGAACGCATTGTCATCGTCGGGGGGGGCAATGTGGGCTTGGGCGTCGCGCGGGCGCTGGAGGCGCGCACGTCGCGCGTGCGGGCCAAGATGATCGAAAAGAACCGGACGGTCGCCGAACGCGCGGCTGACCGGCTGGAGCGGACCATCGTTCTGCATGGCGACGGCATGGATACCGACATCCTGACCGAAGCCGCCATCGAACGCGCCGATGCCGTTCTGGCGGTGACCGATGACGACAAGACCAACCTTTTGGTCGCCGTCCGCGCCAAACAGGCGGGGTGCAAAATGTCGATCGCGCTGGTGAACGACCCGACGCTTGCGCCGCTTATGGGGCCGTTGGATATTGACGCCTATATCAACCCGCGCGCCACGACCGTGTCGTCGATCCTGCGGCACATCCGCCATGGGCGCGTGCGGCAGATCTATTCCATCGGCGACAGCGAGGCCGAGGTGATCGAGGCGCAGGTCCTGTCCACCAGCCCGATGGCGGGCCGCCTGATCAAGGAGATCGAATTCCCCGAGGGCGTGCTGGTCGGCGGCGTGATGAAGGGCGATAAGGTCCTGAAACCGACGGGCGATCTGCGTCTGGAATCGGGCGATGTGATTGCCCTGTGGGCCATGACGTCGGACGTTCGTGAAGTGGAACGTCTGCTTCAGGTCTCGATCGACTTTTTCTGATGCGCGACCTCCTGCTTCGCACCCCTCTTCTGGTCACGCTGTGCATGCTTGCTGGCGCAGCGATGCTGCTGCCTGCCCTGCATGCGTCGGTGTTGAACGAAGATCGGGTTGCGCGGGGGTTCTTTTATTCCGGCATCATCGTGATGATCCTGAGCTTGATGGTTCAGATCTCGACGCAGAACCGCCGTCCGCGCAATGTGGCGCGCAGCTTGCTGGGCAGTCTGGTCGCCTCGTATGTGATCCTGCCACTGATCTTTGCGCTGCCCATCGTGCAGGCGGTGCCGGATACCAGCTTTGGCAATGCCTGGTTTGAAATGGTGTCCTGTTTCACCACGACGGGCGCCACGGTCTATGAAGACCCAAGCCGCCTGTCACAGGCCATTCACTTCTGGCGGGCCCTGGTGGGGTGGCTTGGCGGCATCTATATTCTGGTCACGGCCTCGGCCATCCTTGCCCCGATGAACCTTGGCGGGATCGAGGTGATGTCGGGCCGGGTGCCGGGGCGCAACACCAGTGGCCTGTCACAGATCACGCAGGTGGCCGAACCGTCCGAACGTTTTCTGCGCTACACGGTCTTGTTGTTTCCGATCTACACCGGATTGACCATGCTTTTGTGGCTGGCGCTGATGATCTTGGGAGAGCGCAATCTGGTCGCGCTTGTCCATGCCATGGGCACGCTGTCGACCTCGGGCATTTCGATGTCGGGCGATCTGGATGTGCTGACCTCGGGCATTCCGGGCGAGGTGATGATCTTCGTCTTTCTGCTGGTGGCCCTGTCGCGGCGGTTTCTGCCGGGGGGTGTTGCGGGGATGAGCGCGAAGCCCCTCTATCAAGACCCGGAAATCCGCTTGGCCTCGGTGGTGTTTGCCATGGTCACGCTGATCTTGTTCCTGCGCCATTGGATCGGTTCGATTTCCGTTGAAAGCGCCGAGACGCCGTCGCTGGATTGGCTTCGCGCGCTTTGGGGTGGGGCCTTTACCGCGATCAGCTTCTTGACGACCACGGGCTATGAATCTGGCGAATGGGTCGAGGCGCAATATTGGTCGGGCCTGACCAGCCCGGGGTTGATCTTGGCGGGGCTGGCGATTTTGGGTGGCGGGGTCGCGACCACGGCCGGCGGGGTCAAGCTGTTGCGGGTCTATGCCCTGTACCGGCATGGCGAGCGGGAATTGGAGCGGTTGATCCACCCGTCTTCGGTTGGCGGGGCAGGGACCGAGGCGCGGCGAATCCGTCGTGAGGGTGCCTATAGTGCCTGGCTCTTTTTCATGCTGTTTGCGCTGTCGATTGCCGTCTGCGTTGCCCTGATCGCCCTGTTCGGGGTGGATTTTGAATCCGCGCTGGTGTTGACGCTGTCTGCCCTGACAACCACCGGCCAATTGGCCGATTTGGCCGCGTCGCAACCGGTTACATACAGTTCGCTTTCCTTTGAGGTCAAAACCATCCTTGGCGTCACTATGGTTGTGGGGCGACTTGAAACACTTGCGATTCTGGCGGTTTTGACCCCAGCCGCCTGGCAACGCTAGGCCGTTTCGGCAAAATGATATGTTAAAGGACTGATTTTGGGTCTGGAATCTCTGGCAAAGCGGTTCCATACTCCCAGTCGCGCACCTCCGGCGATTTGACCGAGGGACGGGGTGCATCGGCGATAACAAGGCAAAAAAACGATGGCTGGCGATAAACAAAACTTGCAGGACGCCTTTCTGAACCACGTTCGGAAAGCAAAAATTCCAGTGACGATCTTTTTGATTAACGGTGTTAAGCTTCAGGGTGTGATCACTTGGTTTGACAATTTCTGCGTCCTTCTGCGTCGCGACGGTCAATCGCAATTGGTCTACAAACATGCGATTTCGACGATCATGCCCGGCGCGCCAGTCAATCTGTATGAGGGCGAAGACTGATACCCGATCTTCCCGAGGATGACGACGATCTTTGGCCCATCGAGGATGGGGCCGGGATCGACGCCTATGAAAGCGAACGCCCCGCGACGCGGGCCTTTGTCTTGCACCCTGATATCAAGTCGCAGCACTCTCGTCGTCTGCCCGAACACGGTCTTGCCGAGGCCGTGAGCCTGACCGCCGCCTTGCCAGCGATCGAGGTGGTCGGGGCCGAAGTCGTGCGCCTGCCCCGGTTGCATCCGGGTATGCTGTTCGGGTCGGGCAAGGTCGAAGAGCTGAAAGGGCGGTTCAAATCCGACCGCGTTGGCCTTGTTTTGGTCGATGGGCCGGTAAGCCCGGTGCAGCAGCGCAATCTGGAAAAGGAATGGGGCGTCAAGCTTCTGGACCGGACCGGGTTGATCCTTGAAATTTTCGCAGACCGCGCGCGCACCCGTGAGGGCGTGTTGCAGGTCGAATTGGCGGCCCTGTCCTATCAGCGCACGCGACTGGTGCGGGCCTGGACCCACCTGGAGCGTCAGCGCGGCGGGTTTGGCTTTGTGGGCGGGCCGGGGGAAACCCAGATCGAGGCGGACCGCCGGGCCATCGACGATCAGGTGGTGCGTTTGAAGCGCCAATTGGCCAAGGTGGTCAAGACGCGCGAATTGCACCGCGCCGCCCGGGCCAAGGTGCCGTTCCCGATTGTGGCGTTGGTGGGGTATACCAACGCGGGCAAATCGTCGCTGTTCAACCGGATCACCGGCGCGGATGTTCTGGCCAAGGACATGCTGTTTGCTACGCTTGACCCCACGATGCGCGGGCTTGTGCTGCCCTCTGGGCGCAAGATCATTCTGTCCGATACGGTGGGGTTCATCTCGGACCTGCCGACGCAACTGGTCGCGGCTTTTCGGGCGACGCTGGAAGAGGTCTTGTCGGCCGATCTGATCTTGCATGTGCGCGACATCAGCCACCCCGAAACCGCCGAACAAGCGGCCGATGTGGCCGAAATCTTAGGCGAATTGGGCGTGAACAAGGCCACCCCGATGTTCGAAGTCTGGAACAAGCTGGATCTGGTCACCGGCTCGGCGCGTGAGGCCTTGTTGGTGCAGGCCGCGCAAAGGCCCGATGTCATGGCGGTTTCGGCCCTGACGGGTGAGGGGATAGACACCCTTCTTGACCGCGTTTCGGGTGCTTTCGACGAAGAAAAGACCGAGCGCGAGCTGGCCCTTTCCTTTGCCGAAGGTCGGCGGCACGCGTGGCTGCATGCCGAAGGCGTGGTGGAACAGGAAACCCAGACCGACGAAGGCTGGGTGCTTCAGGTCCGCTGGACCGCCCGTCAGGAAAAGCGCTACCGCGACTTGTAAGCGGTGCGCGCCTGAACCCGCCGCAACCGACGCAGGGTCAGATAACCGGTGGTCGCGAAAAACGCGATTCCGGCCATCATAGGGCGGGGCGAGCCGTCGAACTGTTGGGCCACCGGCACGGCCAGAACCATGGCCCCCGCCGTTCCCAACCCGCCAACCAGACTGGCCGCCATCCCCGCGACATGGCCAACCGGTTCCAGCGCGACCGCATTCAGGTTGCCCATGATCATGCCGGTTGCGAAAAACACCGACAGCATCCACGGCAGAAACAGGAAAAACGCCAGATCGCCCTGCGGCTGTCCGATCAGAAAGATGCTCAGGATCGTCAGGCTGGAGAGACAGGAAAACAACATGCTGCGCTCGGCCAGTTTTTGCATGCCGATCCGGCGCACAAGTTGGGCGTTCAGAATGCTTGACAGGGCAAAGATCGCGGCCACCGACCCAAAGTAGAGCGCAAAAGTATCACCGCGCCCAAAGGTGCGGTCAAAGATCGGCTGGACCGACATGATGATCGACGCCACCGACCCAAAGGCCAGGATTTGCGCCAGAATGGCCAGACGCACAACGGAATGGCCCATCACCTCTTTGAAGGTGAACCACAGCTCTTTCGGGTGAAAGGACCGGCGGTTTTCATCGGCCAGCGTTTCGGGCTGGCGCAGGGCAAACCACGCCATGATCACCGCCCCAAACAGGCAATAGGTCAAAAGAATGGCCCGCCAGCCAAACGCCGCCGCGATGGCCTGCCCCATGAGCGGCGCAATGGCGGGAATGACGGTAAAGACCGTGGTGGCAAAGCTGACGATGCGCGCCATCTCCGGGCCTTTGTATTGGTCGCGCACGATGGCCAGTCCAACCACCCGCGGCCCCGCCGCCCCAAAGCCCTGCACCAACCGCGCCACAAGGATCAGCGCCAGACTGTCCGAGACATAGGCCACAAAGGCCGCAACGCAATACGCAATCCCCCCCGCCAACAGCACGTTGCGACGGCCAAGCGTATCAGACAGGGGCCCGACCACAAAGGTGCCCAGTCCCAATCCGGTCATAAAGGCCGCAACAAGGAATTGTGCGTCATTCGGATTGGTGGGGCACAATTCGGCGCAAATCGCCGGAAAGGCGGGCAAGAGCGAGTCGACCGAAAAGGCGACAAAGGAAAACAGCACCGCCGTCATGGCGATGAATTCCCCGCGGCCCATGCGGCGGGATGCCTTTTGGCCCATCAAGCGCCCCTCCACCTTAGGAGGCCTGATCTTGCGCGGCCAGTTCCTTGATCACCTGCGCCCAAGTTTCCGGGGGCTGTGCGCCAGAGACGACATATTGGTTGGCGATGATAAAGCAGGGAACCCCGGTCACGCCCCGTTGGCGGGCATGGCTGTCGCGGGCCAGAATATCCTGCGCATCGGCGTCACTGTTCAAAAGCCGGTCGATCATCGCCGCATCCAAGCCCTGCTCGCCCGCAATCGCGGCCAAGACCGCGACATCGCCGATGTCACGCCCTTCGGCCCAATAGGCGCGCATCAGGGCCGAAACGACAGGCGTCTGGCGGCCCTCAAGTCCGGCCCAATGGATCAGGCGGTGGGCGTTCAGCGTGTTGGGCATGCGCGTCGGCTTGTCCGGGTCAAGCGCCACACCCGCCGCCTGGGCCACATCGCGCAGACGGTCGTGCATGCGGTCGACATTGGCCCGGCCGCCAAATTTGCTTTCCAGATAGGCGCGCTTATCAACCCCTTCGCTGGGCAGGTCGGGGTTGAGCTGAAACGGATGCCATTCGATGACAAAGGCATGATCCGGGTTCGCCTCAAGCGCGCGGTCCAGATTGGTTTTCCCCACATAGCACCACGGGCAAACGGGGTCTGACATGATGTCGAGCTTGATCATTTGGGTTTGAAGTCCTTGAGGAGGCGGCGATTGAGTTTGGCATTCGCGGTGCGCGGCAGCGCGTCGAGGCGATGATACACGCGGGGCTGCTTGTACCGCGCCAGATGTTGGGTGGCATGGGCGGCAAGCTGATCTTGGTCCAGATCGGTCGCTGCGGTGTAGAACAGCGCAATCACCGTCACGCCGGGCTTGACCTCGATCTCGCAGGCGGCGGCATCGGTGATCTGGGGGAATTTCTGCATCGCATTTTCGATCTCGACCGGGCTGACGCGAAAACCGCCCGCGTTGATCTGATCGTCATTGCGCCCCAGATAAACCACGGCGCCATCTTCGCCGATGGAGACCAGATCCCCCGTCAGAAACCAGTCGCCCTGAAAGCGCGCGGCCGTGGCCTCGGGCGCATCAAGGTATTCGATCATCAGGCCCGGGTCGCGGCGATCCACCGCCAATTGGCCGGGCTCGCCCCGGGGAACCGGCGTGCAATCGGGGCCAAGCGCCGCAATGCGCCGCCCCGGTTGGGCAAATCCGGCCGTGCCCACAGGGGCAGGGCGCATCCGGCTTCCCGAGATAAAGGTCGAAACCTCGGACATGCCCAACGCCTCATAGATCGGGGTTCCGGTCGCCGCCGTCCAAGCCGCGCGAATGTCATCGCTGAGCTTTTCGCCCGCGGAAAGCCCGTGACGCAGGCGGGGCAAAGGGTTGATCCGATTGCGCAGAATCTGACGGTAAACCCCTGGTGCGGCGGCAAAAATCGTGGCGTCGAACCGGCCAAGCAGCAGGGGCAACTGATCGGGCGTGATCCCGTGGTCGGGAATAAGCGCGGTGGCCCCCACGGTCCATGGGTCCATCAGGCCGGTGCCAAGCGTGTAGGTCCAGTTAAAGGCGCCGGCATGCATCAGCCGATCGCCCGCGCCCAGATCTTCCCACCCTTGATGCATCATCTGGCGGGCCAGAATGGCGCGGTGCGCATGAACCACCGCCATCGGCGATCCCGTCGTGCCCGAGGTGAAGATGATATAGGCGGGGCGATTGGGGTCGCCCAGATGCGCCTCGGCCCGCGGTTTCATCGTCATCTTGACGAATTCGGCCAAGGGCAGCACGGGAAAGGGTTCGGTGGGCAGGGCGATGCCGTCGGCTGCGATGATCAGCTTGGGCTGGATGCGCGCAGCCATCGGAGTGATTTCGCTTTGCGTCAACAGCGAGGAGGTGACCACAGGAACCAACCCCGCATGAATGGCCCCCAGAAAGGCCACCGGGAAATCGACCGTATTGCCCAGCCGCAAAAGCACCCGGTCGCCCGGAACAAGACCCCGCTCCAACAGCCCCGTCGCCGTGGCCGCCACCGTATCGGACAGCCGCTGATAGCTCCACCGTTCGGCCCCCGTCAGCCGCACGATCTGCAAGGCGTTGCGATCAAGAAACCGGGCGGTGCTTTCCCCCAGCACATGCGCCGCAAGATTGAACCGATGCCCGGCGGTTGGGGGATCGAAGTGATTGATTTCGGAAAGCTGCATGGTTCGGACTTACGCCGCGCAAGCTGACGTTGCAAGCATTGTGATTCCCCGATAATGCACAGCCTATGAGCGCCAACGATCCCAAATCCATCATTCGCGTGGCCCGTGAAAACGGCACCGAGGCCCATATCGAGCCGATCAATCTGGCCGAGCGGGTCCGGTCCCTGCGCAAGGCGCGCGGGTGGACCTTGGAACAGGCCGCCGTTCAGGCCGGTCTGGCGCGCTCGACCCTGTCCAAGATCGAAAACGGGCAGATGAGCCCGACCTATGAGGCGTTGAAAAAGCTGGCCGAAGGGCTGTCGATCTCGGTGCCGCAGCTTTTTACGCCGCCCAGTCGCCCGCAGGTTTCGGGGCGCATCGCGGTCACGCGGAGCGGCGAGGGGCAGTCGCATGCGACCTCGACCTATGAACATGAATTGCTGGCGGGCAGTCTGACGAAAAAGCAGATGCTGCCCTATCGCGCCCGCATCCGCGCAAGGCGGATCGAAGAATTCGAAGGCTGGGTGCGCCACGACGGCGAGGAATTCCTGTACGTGCTGACGGGGGTTGTTCGGCTGTTCACCGAATTTTACGAGCCTGTCGATCTGCGGCGCGGCGATACGGCCTATTATGATGCCAGCATGGGCCACAATGTGGTCAGCCTATCAGAGGATGATGCAACCATTCTGTGGGTGACCTCTTTGGCCTAAGGCGGTCAAAAGCCCGACCCAATGCGAAAAGGCCACCCACATCGGGTGGCCTTTTGCGATTCAAGGTCCGCCGGGGCAAACCCGACGGGCCAAAGATGCCGTCTTAGTTGAACCAGCCGGAAACGCGGTTCGCCCCGCCGGAAATGTCACGGCCGACGCCCTCGACCGTGGCGCAACCTGCGAGTCCCAAGGTTAGAAGTACCAAAAGTGCTGTCAGTTTTGTCATGGTTCTGCCTGTGAGTTGCCGTTTGGCTTATTCTTCGTACCACCAAACTTCGGGCTGGAAGCCCAACCAATCCCCGTAAAGCGGCAGGTGCGAAGGATATTTCAGTTCCTTGCGATGCGCCAGACGGGAGATGGGCGAATACCACAGCGGAATGACATATCGGCCACTGGTCAAAACCCGGTCCAAGGCTTGGGTCGCGGCAATGAATTCCGACTGGTCGGTCGAGGAGAGCAGCGTCGAGATCATCGCCTCGGCCGCCGGAGAGTTCATGCCCATCCAGTTGCGGGTTCCGGGCTCGGTCACGCCGGCCGATCCCCAATAGAGCATCTGCTCATTTCCGGGCGACAGCGACAACGACCGGATGTAATGGGTCATGTCAAAATTGTAGGTGTTGGTCCGTTCCTTGTACTGGGCGTCATCCACCGTTTGAACGCGCGCCTCGATCCCCAGACGTTTGAGGGATTCGACATAGATGTCGGCGGCAGAAATCATGTCATGGGCGCCGTTCACCAACAGGATCTCAAAGGTGAAGGGTTCTCCGGCCGCGTTTTTCAGAACGCCGTCCTGCACCGTCCATCCGGCCTCTTCCAGCAATCCGGCTGCCGTGCGGATCGCGGCCCGGTTCGCCTCGGTTCCATCGCCCTTGGGAACGGCATAGCCCTCCAGCGCGCCGGGGAGGAGTTGATCCTTGAACGGGGTCAAAAGCTCCAGCACACGGCCCTCGGCCGGGGCGGCGGGGATCATCCCCAAGGGAGAATTCCCGAAGTAGGATTGAATGCGCGGATTGACCGATCCGTTCAGCGTCTGGTTGACCAGTTCAAAGTTGAAGGCGGTGATCAACGCCTCGCGCACCCGCCAATCGGCAAAGATCGGTTTGCGGGTGTTCATCACAAAGCCTTCGATCCCCGAGGGCCGTTGATGCGGGATTTCGGATTTGACGATGGTGCCATCCTTGACCTCGGCCCAGTCATAGACCGTGTCCCATTTGGCCGGGTTGGTTTCGCGCCAACTGGTCACAAGACCGCCCTTGAACGCCTCGAACACCACCCCGCCATCGCCGAAATATTCATAGCGCACTTCGTCGATGTTGTGCTGGCCGCGGTTGATCGGCAGATCCTTGCCCCACCAATCGGGGTTCTTTTTGTAGCTGACGAATTTGCCCACCTCGAATTTGTCGACCAGATAGGGGCCCGATCCAACGGGAACCTCAAGCGAGCTTTCGTCAAAGGCTTTCCCCTCCCATTGCTTTTTCTGCAGGATGGGGCGCAGACCAAGGATCAGGGGCAGCTCTCGGTCGACGGTGTTGAAGGTGAATTTGAGGCTGCGATCGCCGGTCTTTTCCATCGTCGCGATCTTTTTCCACGCGCCGTGATAGCGCGGGTTGCCCAGCGTTCCGAGCGTTTCAAACGACCACATCACATCCTCGACGGTGACGGGCGATCCATCCGAGAATCGGGCACCTTCACGCAAGGTAAATTCTACGTAGGTCCGGCCCGGATCGGTGTCGATCGATTCGGCCAAGAGCCCGTACAAGGCAAAGGGTTCGTCGTAGTTTCTGCCCATCAGAGTTTCGACGACCATGCCCGAAAGACCGGCCGGAGCGCGGCCTTTGACGATGAAGGGGTTCATCGAGTCAAAGCCGCCTGATTCGCCAAAAACGATCTTTCCGCCCTTGGGAGCATCGGGATTGACCTGCGGAAACGACACAAAATCCGGGGGAAGGGCTGGCGCCCCATACATAGCTATGCCATGGGCCGGTTCCGCCTTTGCAGTTGACAAAATCAACGGTGAAGCTATCGCAGCCGCGGCGATCGCCCCGAATGCCGCGAAATTGAGCAAAAACTTGGTTTTCATTCTGGCAAAACTCCCCTGTGCCCCAATTCGTCTGACCCGAGCCTAAGGGGGCTTTCCAAAGTTTTCAAACTTTTAACTTGGACTCTTCAGACGGAGGGAGTATAACAACCTCACTGCTCGATAGGTTTCTTGCCTGTATGAAACCTGCCTCAACGACTGGACGCCGGCTTCGTGCCGGCGTTTTTTTTGGCCGTTATGCGCTTGTCCTGCGTGTATTTTGCACTTGCAGCATGTAAGTTCGGCGAAAATCACCAAGGAGTTGCAGGATGAGCCTGAAGGGAAAACTGGCGGTTATCACCGGGTCAAACAGTGGAATCGGTCTGGGCGCAGCCCGCGAATTGGCGCGTGCCGGGGCCGATGTGGTGTTGAACAGCTTTACCGACCGTGAAGAAGATCACGCTCTCGCGAGCGGTCTGGCCGCCGAATTTGGCATCTCGGCGCGCTACATCGCGGCCGATATGTCCAAGGGTGACGATTGCCGGGCTTTGATCGAAAAGGCAGGCGGCTGCGATATTCTGGTGAACAATGCCGGGATTCAGCATGTGGCCACGATCGAGGATTTTCCGGTTGAGAAGTGGAATGCCATTCTGGCGATCAACCTCTCTTCGGCCTTTCACACCACCGCCGCCGCGCTGCCGGGCATGAAGGCCAAGGGGTGGGGGCGGATCGTCAACATCGCCTCGGCGCATGGGTTGACCGCCTCGCCCTACAAGTCGGCCTATGTGGCGGCCAAGCATGGTGTTGTGGGCCTGACCAAGGTGACGGCGCTGGAAGTGGCCGGGCAGGGGATCACCGCGAATGCGATCTGCCCCGGATATGTGCTGACGCCCTTGGTCGAGGCGCAGATCCCCGATCAGATGAAGGCCCATGACATGGACCGCGAAACGGTGATCCGCGAGGTCATGCTGCTCCGTCAGCCCAGCCGCCAGTTTGCCACGGTGGAACAGATCGGCGGCACGGCGGTCTATCTGTGCTCGGACGCGGCCGCTCAGGTGACCGGCACCACGATTTCGGTCGATGGGGGCTGGACGGCGCTGTAACGGCGCGCAATGTAAGAGCCATGACGGATATTTTGTGCATAGGCTCGGTCCTTTGGGATGTGATCGGTCGGTCATCGGCCAGCATGCGCGCGGGGTCTGATGTGCCCGGGCGCATCACCCGCCTTCCTGGGGGGGTGGCGATGAATATCGCCATGACCTTGGCGCGGTTTGGGCTGCGGCCGGGGTTGCTGACCGCGATTGGCCGGGACGGCGAAGGCGATGAGCTGATCGCCGCCTGCGCCCATCTGGGGTTGGACTGTTCCATGGTCTATCGATCAGAGGATTTGCCGACCGACCGCTACATGGCGATCGAAGGGGCGAATGGTCTGATCGCCGCGATTGCCGATGCGCATTCGCTGGAGCAAGCCGGAGACAAGATCTTGCGGCCGTTGGAAGACGGGCGATTGGGGTCGGCAGAGCGGCCCTATGCGGGGCAAATCGCGCTGGATGGCAATCTGACCGAGCATCTTTTGGGCAAGATCGCCCGATCCGATCTGTTTCGCGCGGCAGATTTGCGGGTGGCACCGGCAAGTCCGGGCAAGGCAGAGCGGTTGATCCCGCTTTTGGCCCATCAAGGCGCGACGCTTTATGTCAATCTGGAAGAGGCGCGGCTGATTTCCAAGACGGACGCCGACACGGCGGACAAAGCGGCCCAAGCCCTGCTGGATCGCGGCGCGGCGCGTGTGCTGGTGACCGACGGCGGTCATATGGCCGCCGAAGGGACAGCGGGACAGGGGGTGATCACCGGCCAACCGCCACAGGTGCTGGTGACCCGTGTGACAGGGGCTGGCGATACCTTTATGGCCGCCCATATTGTTTCGGAACGCCGCGGGGCTACCCGCGAACAGGCGTTGCAGGCCGCATTGTTGGCCGCCGCCGATTATGTATCAGGAGATATCGGGACGTGACCGATTTGCCCATTCGTTATTCGACCGAGGTTGCCAAGGCCCGCGCGGCAGGGGGCGCCATCGTCGCGCTGGAATCGACCATCATCACCCATGGCATGCCGTTTCCCGAGAACGTCGAGACTGCAAAACGGGTCGAGGCCGCGATCCGTGAGGCTGGCGCCGTCCCTGCTACAATCGCGGTGCTCCAGGGCCAGATGCATGTCGGCCTG
>JALQUQ010000510.1 GCA_023263735.1 Paracoccaceae bacterium
GCTCGATCTGAAGTCGGTGACGGTGGTCGATCCGTTCCCTTCGGCTTGGGTATCGGAACTGGCGGCCAAGGGGCTGCGGTTGAACACCGATCTCCCTCCCGGTCCGGCCGTGGTTCTGATCGCGGTGAAACCACAGATGATGGGCGAAGCGCTGCCGCAGGTGGCGAAACTGGGCGGAACCAGCCTGATCGTGACGGTGGCGGCGGGCACGATGATCGCAAGCTATGAGGCGGCCTTTGGTCCGGCATCGCGGATCGTGCGCGCCATGCCGAATACACCGGCGGCCGTGGGGCGGGGCATCACCGCCATCGTTGGCAATAAGGTGGCAACGGCGGCCGATCTTGATCTGGCCGAGATGCTTTTGTCGGCGGTTGGCAAGGTCGTCCGTTTGCCGGGCGAGCATCTGATGGATGCGGTGACGGCCGTCTCGGGGTCGGGTCCGGCCTATGTCTTTCACCTGATCGAAGCATTGGCCGCCGCTGGCGTTGCCGAGGGGTTGCCGCCTGATCTCGCGATGGACCTTGCCCGGGTGACTGTCAGTGGGTCGGGGGAATTGGCGCATCAAGCCACGGAAAGTGCCGAACAACTTCGGATCAATGTCACCTCGCCCGGGGGGACGACTGCTGCGGCGCTCAAGGTGCTGATGGATGCTGAAACCGGGTTTCCAAACCTTTTGCGACGCGCGGTCAAGGCGGCGGCCGACCGGGGGCGGGAGTTGGGCAAGTGACGATCACCTACGATGATTTTCAAAAGGTCGATATTCGGGTGGGCCGGATTGTCCGGGCCGAACCCTATCCCGAGGCCCGCAAACCGGCGATCAAGCTCTGGGTCGATTTCGGGCCCGAGATCGGGGAAAAGAAATCCAGCGCCCAGATCACACGCCATTACACGCCCGAAGCCCTGATTGGGCGTCAGGTGATCGGCGTGGTGAATTTCGCCCCCCGCCAGATTGGAAAATTTGTGTCAGAGGTGCTGATCCTTGGCGTGCCAGATGCCGAGAATGAGGTGGTGTTGTTGGGCCCAGGTCACGATGTGCCTGTGGGGGGAAGGATGTTTTGATGAAGCTCTTGATCACCCGTCCTTTGCCTGATGCAGTGATGGCCAAGGCTGGGGCGCTCTTTGATGTCACGGCCCGGACGGAAACCCTGCCCCTCACGGCGCAGGAACTGCGGGCGTCATTGCAAGAGTTCGATCTGATCTTGCCCACATTGGGCGATCAGTATCAGGCGGCGGTCTTTGCCGATGTTCCCCGACCCCGAGCGCGGTTGCTGGCGAATTTCGGGGTTGGGTACAATCACATCGACGTCGCGGCGGCAAAGGCGGCGGGATTGGTTGTTTCAAACACGCCGGGCGCGGTCACCGATGCGACGGCCGATATCGCCATGACGTTGATCCTGATGACCGCGCGCCGCGCGGGCGAGGGGGAAAGGCTCGTGCGCCGGGGGGATTGGACCGGATGGCACCCGACGCAGATGCTGGGCCTGCACGTCACCGGCAAACGGATCGGCATCATCGGCATGGGGCGCATTGGGCAGGCGATCGCGCGGCGGGCGCATTTCGGCTTTGGCATGGATGTCATCTTTCATAACCGCTCGGCTCGGGGCGATTTTGGCGTTCCGGCACGTCAGGTCGCGTTGGCCGAGGCGATGGGGGCCGATGTCGTCGTTCTTGCGGTTCCCGGTGGGGCGGCGACCCATCACCTGATCGGGGCGGAGGCCCTGTCCCACATGTCGCCCCATGCGATCTTTGTGACTATCGGGCCGGGGCGTTCTTGGGCATCAGGTGCTTGCCGCGCTGGATGTAGCCGGACGAGAAAGCGAAGATGTCGGCGAC
>JALQUQ010000511.1 GCA_023263735.1 Paracoccaceae bacterium
TCCATCACCGGCTGATTGCCCAGCACCGATTCAACCTCGGACTTGGTGATTTCCGCCTCGGACGACGTGACCATCAGCCGACGCAGGGTGTTTTCCAACTGCCGCACATTGCCCGGCCATTGGAAATTGCGCACCACTTCGCGCGCCTCGTTCGACAAACGGCGCACGGCCCCGAATTCGCGTTCTCCGCGCGTCAGGAAATGGTCGGCCAGCAGGGGAATATCCTCGACCCTTTCGCGCAGGGCCGGAACGTGCAAGGTCACCCCAGACAAGCGATAGAACAGATCCTGCCGGATCGTGCCCGCCTCCATCCGCGATTGCAGATCAACCTGACTGGTGGCCATGATGCGCGGCGCCGTCTCGCCCATCGTGTCCAGCATCCGAACGATGCGGGCCTGCGTGTCGTCGTCGTAATCGGCCACCTCGTCAAAGACCAGACTGCCGCCCCGCACCCGCGACAACAGCGAGGACGGGCCATCCGCGCCTTGCAGATCCCCCGCTTGCGCCACGACAAAGGGTTGGGTCCGGCGGTCGGAAAAATCGTGGATGGCGCGGGCGATCAGGCTTTTTCCCGTCCCGCTTTCCCCGGTGATCAGCACGGCGAGATCGGTGTTCATCACCCGCGCCACCAGCCGATAAAGCGCCTGCATCGCCGGTGTCCGCCCCACCAAGGGCAAATCATCCCCCGGATTGGTGATCGGCTGCACGGCCACCTTGGGGGCGCGGCGTTTCTGCTCCAGCGCCCGGGCCGAGCGTTTCATCAGATCGGGCAGGTCAAAGGGTTTGGGCAGATAATCATAGGCTTCGGCCTCGGCCGCCTGAATGGCGGTCATGATCGTGTTTTGCGCCGAAATCACGATCACCGGCAGGCCCGGGCGCATCTTGCCGATCCGGGGCAAGGCATCCAGACCATTGCCATCGGGCATGATCACGTCAGAGATGACCAGATCGCCCTTTCCTTCTTCGACCCACCGCATCAGCGTCATCAGCGATGACGTGGCATGAACCTTGCACCCGGCTCGGGTCAGCGCCTGCGTCAAAACCGTGCGAATGGTGCGGTCATCATCAGCGACAAGTACGGTGCCGTCCATCACTTAGCCTCCACTTTCTTGGGAGCCACGGGGAGAGAAACGCGAAAGACCGTGCGCCCGGGCACACTGTCGACCTGAATCCATCCTTCGTGGTCGGAAATAATCTTTGAAACCAATGCCAACCCCAAGCCGGTGCCGTTTTCCCGGCCCGAAACAAAGGGTTCGAAAATCTCGGCCGCGATCTCGGGCGGGATGCCCGGACCATCGTCGATGATTTCCACGTTCAACGGCAGAACCGACGGCCCGCCCGATTTGCGCCGCAACCGCAGCGACAGGTCGTAAAACGTGCGGAGCTTGATCGTCGAGCCGGTCGTCTTGCAGGCTTCGGCCGCGTTCTTGATCAGGTTCAGAAAGACCTGCATCAACTGATCGGGGTCGGCATAGGTGTTGGGCAACGAGGGGTCGTAATCCTCGACGATCTGCATATGCGCCGCAAAGCCCACCATGGCCGATTTCCGGGCGCGGTCCAACGCATCATGAATGTTGACCGGGCGGCGTTCGGGCGGGCGCACATTGCCGAATTGTTCGACTTGCTCCAGCAGCTTAACGATCCGCCGGGTTTCCTCGACAATCAGATCGGTCAATTCGCGATCATCGGGCGAAAGCCCCATCGACAGCAATTGCGCGGCCCCCGAAATCCCGGCCAGCGGATTCTTGATCTCATGCGCCAGCATCTCGGCCATGCCGATGGCCGATTTCGCCGCCGATTTCACGCTCATCGACCGGCCCAGACGATCGGCA
>JALQUQ010000512.1 GCA_023263735.1 Paracoccaceae bacterium
GCGTGTGGTCAACATCAAGTTGAACGCCGCCGAACAAGCCATGATGGACAAGTCGGTTGACGCAGTTAAGGGCCTTGTCGCGGCCTGCAAAGCGATCGATCCGACGCTGGCCTAAGCCTTGGCTTAACAATCTTGGGGGCGCGCCATCGCTGGTGCGCCCTTTTCTTTTGGCGGCGGCCCAGCCGCCTCTTGCCAAACCGATGCCCCCGGCGCACCGTTGCGCCATGCGTCCCGGCCCCAAAAATCTGATCACCGATGTGGCTGGCCTGACCGTCGGTCTGGCACATGACCCCGATCTGCGGTCGGGGGTCACGGTCGTTCTGCCCGATCACCCCGGTGTTGCGGCGGTCCACGTCATGGGCGGGGCCCCGGGCACGCGGGAAACGGACCTGCTCTCCCCTGACCGTCTGGTGCAAAAGGTCGATGCGTTGGTCTTGTCGGGCGGCTCGGCCTTTGGCCTCGATGCCTGTTCCGGGGTGGCAGACGCCCTGCGCGCCCAAGGTCGGGGCTTTGCCGTTGGCGACCAGCGCGTGCCCATCGTACCCGGCGCGATCCTGTTCGACCTGCTGAACGGCGGCAACAAATCCTGGCAGCGCAACCCCTATTACGATCTGGGCCGCGCCGCTTTTGCGGCCGCCGGCCCCGACTTCCCCTTGGGCAGCCACGGCGCAGGTTATGGGGCCGCCACGGGATGGCTCAAAGGCGGTCTTGGCTCCGCCTCTGCCCGCCTCCCCTCGGGCCATACCGTTGGCGCCCTTGTCGCGGTCAATGCGCTTGGCTCGGCAACCGTGGGCGATGGCCCGTGGTTCTGGGCCGCCCCGTGGGAAGAAGGCCACGAATTCGGCGGCCTTGGTCCTGCGCCCCGCCATCCCCCAGCCCCGCCGCCCCTGCCTGCCAAACGCATGGGCGAGGCCACGACCATCGCCAGTGTGGCAACGGATGCCACACTGACGCAGGCGCAGGCGCTGCGGATGGCAACCGCGGCCCAAGACGGCATGGCCCGCGCCCTCGTTCCCAGTCATACCCTGCTCGACGGCGATCTGGTCTTTGCCCTGTCGACCGGCCAGCAGCCCCTGACCGACGAAACCGTCGATGGCTTTCAACTGGGTCACGCGGCCGCCACCTGCCTTGCCCGCGCCATCGCCCGCGCGGTTCACGCCGCAACGCCCCTGCCCGGCGACCGCCAACCCTGCTGGCAAAGCACCTTCGCCTGATCCCGTTCCGTGGCAACGCCGCAGCGGGGGGCTCGATGCCCCCCTCTGCGGCCCCGCCCAACCGGCACATCAAAAACGCCTTAGCGCAGGGCGTCCAGCACATCGGTGCTGGCAAAGCCATCGGGCACCCGGCTGTTGGCCTTTTGCCAAGCCTTGACCGCCGCGATGGTGTTAGGCCCGATCCGCCCATCCACGCCCTTGGCGTCAAACCCCGCCGCCGTCAGGCGCTGCTGCAATTCCATCCGCTCGTCCAAGCTCAGCGCCCGCAACTCGCGCGGCCAGCCAGCGATCAGCGGCCCCTCGCCCCGCAACCGATCCGACAGATGCCCGATCGCCACCACATAGGCATCGGCGGTGTTGTATTTCTCGATCACCTGAAAATTCGGGAAAATCAGAAAGGCCGCCCCGCGATGCCCCCCCGGCAACAGGACCGATGCGATCCCTTCGCCCGTCAGCGCCCCGCCATCGGCCCGCACCACCCCCAAAGCCGCCCAGTCTAAGACCGGTTTCTTGACGCGTTCCGTGGTCTCTTCATAGTCAAACCCTTGGGGAAGCCGAATTTCATAACCCCAGGCCTGCCCGGTTTTCCACCCCCAATGGCGCAGATAATGCGCGGCC
>JALQUQ010000513.1 GCA_023263735.1 Paracoccaceae bacterium
GTGCGCGGCCAATATGCGGCGTTTGAGTCTGGCCTGCCCGCCCCTGCCTCGGAAGTCTACCTGCACGAAATGCCCGGCGGCCAGTTCACCAACCTTAAGGCGCAGGCGCGGTCCTTGGGGCTGGAAGAACGCTGGCACGAGGTGGCGCAGGCCTATGCCGATGCCAACCAGATGTTCGGCGATATCGTCAAAGTGACGCCTTCGTCCAAGGTCGTGGGCGATATGGCCCTGATGATGGTGGCCCAAGGGCTGACCCGCACTCAGGTCGAAGACCCCAAGGTCGAGGTCGCCTTCCCCGAGTCAGTGGTGGATATGCTCAAGGGCAATCTGGGCCAACCGCACGGCGGCTGGCCGGAGGCGATCCTGAAAAAGGTGCTCAAGGGCGAAAAGCCGTCAACCGACCGTCCGGGCGCGCATATGGCCCCCGTCGATCTGGAAGACGTGCGGGCCAAGGTCTCGGCCGAGTTGAATGGCTTTGCCTTGGATGACGAAGACCTGAATGGCTATCTGATGTATCCCAAGGTCTTCCTCGATTACATGGGGCGCCACCGGGCCTATGGCCCTGTGCGGGTGCTGCCGACGCGGACCTTCTTTTACGGGATGGAAGCGGGCGAAGAGATCACCGCCGAGATCGACCCCGGCAAGACGCTGGAGATTCGTCTGCAAGCGGTGGGGGAAACCACCGAAGACGGCGATGTGAAGGTGTTCTTTGAACTGAACGGTCAGCCGCGCGTGATCCGGGTGCCCAACCGCGCGATCAAGGCCAAGACCGCCGCCAAGCCCAAGGCCCAAGAGGGCAATGCCAACCATCTGGGCGCTCCGATGCCCGGATCGGTCGCCAGCGTCGCGGTGTCGGTGGGCCAAAAGGTGAATGCGGGCGATCTGCTCTTGACCATCGAAGCCATGAAAATGGAAACCGGTCTGCATGCCGACCGCGCCGCAACGATCAAGGCGCTCCATGTCCACCCGGGCAGCCAGATCGAAGCCAAGGACCTGCTGGTCGAGCTGGAATAATCCGGCCGGTGCCAAAAAAGGGGGCGCGGTGTCGTTCACCGCGCCCCTTTGCTTTTCCGGATCATGTTACGCCGAACGGGTCTTTTGCCCAAATTGTCATGCCCCGGAATCAAAAGGGCTGCCCCGAGGGACAGCCCAAGCGCCGATGACCGGCACCGAGATTAGGCTGCGAAAGCGCCCGACTCGATAGCAGCTTTCAGCTCGTCAGCCGACAGTTCGCCCGAAGCGTCGGTGTCAGCAGCTTTGAATGCCTCTTCGGTCACCGAAGCGTAAACTGCCTGAACTTCTGCCAGCGAGAAGGTGCCGTTGCCATCGGTGTCAACGACGTCGTTCGCGAATGCCGGAGCAACAGCGAAGGTCGAGAGAGCGGCGGCGGTCAGAAGAAACTTTTTCATTTGTCTCAAACTCCAAGACAGTCAGAACGGCCACTACGGCCGCAATAGAAGCCAACGGGGCTTCGACGCCTTAGGTATTGGAATCCTTGCCGGATTCCAGATCCGATTTTGAATGGAAGCGCTTACCTCACGCCGGTTTGAACGGGTGCACGCATCCCCTTGACCCCGGTCATGACAGGACGGCAATGAGTAAGTTTTGCCGATGTGCAAGTGCAGAAATTCGCGGACAGGGGGCACGGGCGGACGGAAAAATCTTTGCGGAAATCTTCATTTTCCTCTTGCAGAGACGGCCCCCATCCCATAGATCACCGCTTACCGAAACGGTGCGGGCGTAGCTCAGGGGTAGAGCATAACCTTGCCAAGGTTAGGGTCGTGAGTTCGAATCTCATCGCCCGCTCCA
>JALQUQ010000514.1 GCA_023263735.1 Paracoccaceae bacterium
TGGGGGAGGCGCAGCTTGGCCCGACCGTGATCAAGGATCTGGACCCCGATCTTGACAGCCTGTTTCTGATCTTGCCGGTTCCCATGGGCGAAACGGCGAACCCCGACAAACTGATCGCGACGACGCGCGATACCAATCAGGGGATGGAAGTGGTTGTGGATGAAGAGGTCATTGCCTTGGTCCAAGGCGTGGTGGTGGCCGATAATATCACGATTGGCGTAAGAACTCTGACGGTTTGACCTTTACATCGGCGATGGGCGCGGCAGTCTGGGGCGGATAACCGTGCCGCTGCGCCAAGCGCGATCAACCGATGGGATTTTCCATGACATCTGCGATTTCCAAGGCCTTTGCCGCGATTGACGCCGCAAACGCCGCCGATCCAACCCAAGAGGCAGGGCAGCCCGCCGCGCTGCTCTATGGGCTGCGGATGACCGAGGAATTGGATCGCCTGTTTCCCGAAGCAAGCGACGTGCTGAAAATCGCCGCCCGCGGCCAGCATGTCGAACGCTGGTTGCTGCCGCGGGGCGACTACCCCGAAGGAAAGGCCGGCTATCTGGACTGGCGCCGGGAACAGGGCCGCCGCCACGCGGCGCGGGTGGCTGGCATCATGGCCGAGGCGGGCTATCCCGATGCGGCCTGCGAACGCGTGGGTGTTCTTTTGCGCAAAGAAGGCATCAAGCGCGACAGCGAAGTGCAAGATCTGGAAGACACGATCTGTTTCACCTTTCTGCGCTGGTATTTCGCCCCCTTTGCCGCCAGCCGTGACGCCGAAAGCGTGGTCGATATCGTGCGCAAAACGGCGCGCAAGATGTCCGTCGGGGGCCGCGCGCGCCTTCTGGCCGAATTCAACCTCCCCCCCGACCTCGCCGCCGCCGTAATCTCGGTCTGACCCCTTTATCTTGGCTCAAATATCCTGCGGGGGTCGGGGGGCGCAAAGCCCCCGGCTTCCCTTCCGCTCAGGTTCTGAGTCTTGCGGGCCACACCTTGCCACCAGATACAGCGTTTCTCGAATAGCGCTGGCCGAAATCCACGAACTGCCCCTATAGTCAGCGCATAAAACCGGGAAAAAATCCGGACCTTGAGGCAGGCGTAACGACAAGCAAGGAGGGGGCCATGCGCTGCCCGTTCTGCGGCAATATTGATACCCAAGTTAAGGATTCCCGCCCCGCGGAGGATCATGTGGCCATTCGCAGGCGTCGGTTTTGTCCGGCTTGCGGCGGGCGTTTCACGACCTATGAACGCGTTCAGTTGCGTGATTTGATCGTGATCAAGACCAGTGGCAAACGCGAAGATTTTGACCGTGACAAACTGGAACGGTCAATCCGGATCGCCATGCAGAAACGTCCGATTGATCCCGAGCGGATTGATCAGATGATCTCGGGCATCGTTCGGCGGCTTGAATCGCTGGGCGACACGGATATTCCCAGCCGGACCATTGGCGAAATCGTCATGGAAAGTCTGGCGCGGATTGATACCGTGGCCTATGTGCGGTTTGCCAGCGTGTACAAGAATTTCCAGGCGGCCGACGATTTTGACAAGTTTGTCAGTGAGTTGCGGCCCGGAGAAAAGGCCGAAGAGTGACCGACGACGCCCATATGCGACATGCCCTTGCGCTTGCAACGCGGGGGCTTGGCCGGACTTGGCCTAATCCGTCTGTGGGCTGCGTCATCGTCAAGGATGGAAAGATCGTCGGGCGGGGATGGACCCAGCCCGGCGGTCGTCCGCATGCCGAGGTGATGGCCTTGGCGCAGGCAGGGAAGGCGGCCCAAGGGGCCACGGCCTATGT
>JALQUQ010000515.1 GCA_023263735.1 Paracoccaceae bacterium
ACGCCTTCTGCCGCGCCCCGTACTCACCGCTGCTTTCATATGGAACTGGTCGCGATGGCGACGCGAGCATCAAGTCGCCACGGCCATCGCCCATAGAAAAACACGCCAGAATACGCAACTGTAGTACTAGGCGGGAAAGCCACTGTTAAGACACGCGCCCTAATCTGAGCGGGACCCATCCCAACCGGATTTTGGCCATGCACGGATTGATCAACCTCGCCATCGAACTGTTTCTACGCGATACCTATGGGGCAGACCTGTGGTCCAGCGTCGCCCGAAAGGCGGGTTTGGGCTTTGATCGGTTTGAATCCATGCTGACCTATGATCCGGCACTGACCGCCGCCGTCACGGCCGCTGCCGCCGATGTCTTGCAACGCCCGCTCGACGCGGTGATGGAGGATGTGGGAACGTTCCTCGTCTCCCCCCGCGCGGGGGAACGATTGCGCCGCTTGATGCGGTTTGGCGGCAGCAGCTTTGTCGATTTTCTGCATTCGCTGGAGGATATGCCCGATCGCGTGCGGTTGGCCTTGCCCGATCTGATCCTCCCGCAGCTTGAACTGCAGGATCGGGGCAGTGGCGATTTTCGTCTGCGGGGGGTGCCGCCCTTTCCCGGGGCGGGGCATGTGCTGTTGGGGCTGTTGCGCGCCATGGCAGATGATTACGGCGCCTTGGCCTTGTTGGATTTGCAGGCCGATGCCGATGGGTCGGAAACCATTCTGATCAGCCTTTTGGATGTCGCCCATGCCACCGGGCGCGGTTTCGATCTGGCGGCGGGGGTGCGCTGATGCGGAACGGCGAGACCATCTGCGCCACCTCGGTTCAGGGCGGCACCAACCCGTTGGCAACCCTTGGCCCAGCCGCGCTGGATCAACTGATGCCCCTGCACATCCGGCTGTCTCCGGCTGGCCGCATTCTGGGCCACGGCCCGACGCTGCAAAAGATTACCGGTGACGGGGCGTTGATCGGCCAGACTTTCTTTGACCTGTTTCGCATTCGGCGGCCGGTCGAATTGCGCGATTTTGCCGATCTGATGCGCCATCAGGGGCAGAAATTGCGCATCGGCTATATCCCACGGCCCACGATCGAACTGCGTGGCCTTGCCATGGCCGAGGGGGCGGGCGGGATGATCCTGAACCTTGGCTTTGGCATCGGTCTGGTTGAGGCGTTGGGGCGTCACGCCCTGACCGAGGCGGACTTTGCCCCGACCGATCTGGCCATCGAAATGATCTATCTGGTTGAGGCGCAGCGATCCGTGATGGAGGAATTGCGCCGCCTGAACAACCGCTTGCAAGGCGCCAAGGTGCAGGCAGAAGAGCAGGCGATGACCGATACCCTGACCGGGTTGCGCAACCGTCGCGCCTTTGATCTGGCCTTGGAAACGGCCTGTGCGGGCAACGTGCCTTTCGCGGTCATGCATCTGGATCTTGATCTGTTCAAGGCCGTCAACGACACCCATGGCCATGCGGCGGGCGATCATGTGTTGCGCCATGTCGCGCGGGTCTTGCGCGAAGAAACCAGGGCAGGCGACACGATTGCTCGGATCGGCGGTGATGAATTCGTGATCCTGTTCCCCGGTCTGGCCAAACCGCAAACGCTGTTGCAGGTCGCCAGCCGGATCATCCAGCGCATGCGCAGGCCCATTCCCTATGCGGGGGTGGTGCTGCGGGTGGGGGCGAGTGTGGGGCTGACCGTGTCAACCAGCTATGCCCCCCCGGTGGCCGCTGTCATTCTGAACGATGCGGATCAGGCGCTCTATGATGCCAAGCGGGCGGGCCGGTCCCGGG
>JALQUQ010000516.1 GCA_023263735.1 Paracoccaceae bacterium
TGGATCAGGCGTGGCTGGTAGAACGCGGCACAATGCCCGGGCAACGCGTGGTGCCCTTGGCACAGGTCGATGCCGCCGATTGCCCCTATTTCGCGATTGTTCTGGTGCATGGCCATGGCCGACGCCCGGAAATGGGAGGCATGGAATGACCGGTTGGATCGCCGTCGCGGGCCTTGGCCCGGGGGATGAGGGGATGGTCACCGCCGAGGTGCGCGAAGCTCTGTCCCAAGCCACCGATGTGATCGGCTATATTCCCTATGTCGCCCGTGTCGCCCCGCGCAATGGGCTGACCCTGCACCCCACGGATAACCGGGTCGAGCTTGACCGTGCCGCCCATGCCATCGCTTTGTGCCGCCAAGGCGCGCGGGTGGTCATCGTTTCCTCGGGCGATCCGGGGGTGTTCGCCATGGCATCCGCCCTGTTCGAAGGGGTCGAGGTTGACGCAGGCCCGATCCCCGATATCCGCATCCTGCCCGGCATCACCGCCATGCTGGCTGCGGCCGCCCATGCGGGCGCGCCCTTGGGCCATGACTTTTGCGCCATCAACCTGTCGGATAACCTAAAGCCGTGGGACTTGGTGGAAAAGCGTCTTCGCCTTGCCGCACAGGCCGATTTCGCGATGGCCTTTTACAACCCGCGCAGCAAAAGCCGCCCGCATCAGTTTGAGCGCACGCTTCAGGTGCTGCGGGAAGAATGCGGCCCCGACCGGCTGATCACTTTTGCCCGTGCGGTAACAACGCCCGAAGAGCGGATCACCACCGTTTCACTGGGCGAGGCAACGCCCGAGATGGCCGATATGCGCACCGTGGTTCTGGTCGGCAACTCGGCCACCCGCCGCATTGGCAAATGGGTCTATACCCCAAGGCGGGCCGACTGATGGTCAAGCCAGATCATGACATCGGCCAAAGTCTCGGCGCGCAGGCGCACCGGGGTTTCGGGTCGTTCGATCATGATCACCGGCAGGCCCAGTGCCCGCGCGGCATGCAACTTGGCCGCCGCCCCCGTACCCCCGGCATTCTTTGCCACGACATGCGTGATCTGATGCGCCCGCATCAACGCCAGATCGCCCGCCAGATCGAACGGGCCCCGCGCAACTTCGACACTGACGTTGCCGAACGGCAAATCGCCCGGCGGATCGACCAGCCGCAACAGATAATGGTTCGCCCCCTTGGCGGCAAAGGGGGTCAGGGTCTGCTTGCCAATGGCCAGAAACACCCGCGCGCCGTGATCGGGCAGAGCATCGACCGCCCCCGCCATATCGGCCACACCCTGCCAACGGTCGCCCGGGCCCGCGACCCAGGGCGCGCGCTCATGGCTCAAAAGCGGCACGCCCTCAGCCTTGCAGGCGTGATAGGCATTCCAACTCATCTGCGCGGCAAAGGGATGGGTCGCGTCAATCACATGGGTGATCTGCTCGGCCCGCAGATAATCGCGCAAGCCATCGACGCCGCCAAACCCCCCCACCCGCATCGGCAGGGGCTGGGCCACTGGGTCAGCCGTGCGCCCGGCGTAGGAAAACACAGCATCCGCCCCCACACGCGCCAGTTCGGCGGCCAAACGGCTCGCCTCGGTTGTTCCGCCCAGCAACAGGATGCGCGTCATGGATAAGCCTTGGTTGCAAATCATCGGTCTGACCGAAGATGGACTGGCCTCCCTGTCAGATGCAAGCCGTGCCGCAATCGCCGAGGCAGAGGTCATCTTTGGCGGCCCCCGTCATCTGGACCTGGTGAAAGCCGGCGACCGGGGCCGCGCTTGGCCCATCCCTTTTGACATT
>JALQUQ010000517.1 GCA_023263735.1 Paracoccaceae bacterium
ACTGAACCGGATTGTCCACATTGCGCGCAAAAAGGATAAAGCCAAAGGGATCGGTATCGCGAAAGAAATCCCGCTCTTCGGGCGCAAGATCAGGCCCAAGACAGCCAAAGATCGCGGCAAGCCGCCCGACGGTCATCTGTGCACCACGGGAATGCAGGCCGCATCCTCGGCCAACAGGGCGGCACAAAAGCGGCGTGCATCATCCAACCCGTCAAAGCCATGGGCGCGCAGGCGGAAAAAGGTGCGTCCGCCCGAAACGGCGGTTTGCAGAACCATGCTTTTGCCCGCAAACAATCCGCCAAACCGGCGGCCCAGCTTGACCCATTCCGACCGCGCGGCTTCGGTGCTGTCAAAGGCACCCAACTGCACCAGACGGGTGCCCGCGGCCAGCGTGGCGGGATCGGTTTCAACAATCGGGGGCGCGGGGGTGTCGGCCGGTTGGCCAAGGCTGGCTGCGCCATCGGGCCGGGCCTTGGGGCGCACCACGGGGGCAATCACCGCATCGTTGGGCAAGAGTTCGGCCAAAGGTTCGCCCTCCAGCCCCAAAGCCTCGGCCAAGGCAAGCGCCACGGCTTCTTCGGTCGTGGCGGGCACGGGGGGAACGGGTTCCAGATCGGTCGGGGCATTGGCCAGCGCGATCGCATCCGCCGCCGCGGCATCCGCCTCGGCAAGGGTGCTGAGGCCCGGCACATCTTCGTCAGTCAGCGCAATCGCTTGGGGGGCCAGAATGATCTCTTCGGGCAAGGGGGCGACGCCGCCCTCTTCGGCGACAACGGTCACCGCCATGCCGCGATGTTCGGCGATGTCCCCACCCGGCACCACCGGGGCCGTGCGCAACTGGCCTTGGGCGGCGCGGATGACCGGAATCCCCGAGACATCGCGCTGCGCAAGGCTATAGCCCCAAACGGCAAGACCGACCAACATCGCAAGCGACGTGACGGCCCCCACCACGGTAACCAGATGCTTTGCCCGTTCCGAGGAACCGCGGGGGATTTCCCCGTAGGACCCGTAATCGAATTCCGCCATGCTATGCCTCGATCAGGCGGGTTGATCCCGCCCTTTGCCCGTTTTGCCCGGCGGGACGCTTTGTTGTCAGCGCATTTCCTCAGCCGGAGTGACGCCCAAGATACCAAGACCCGCGCAAATAACAACGCCTACGGCGCGGGCAAGGGCGATTTTCGCCTGCGATGTTGCCGCATCGTCCTGAACAAAGCGCAAAGACGTGTCGTCATTGCCTCGGTTCCACAGCCCGTGCAGGTCGCTGGCCAGTTCGTACAGGTAAAACGCCACGCGGTGCGGTTCGTTCGAACGCGACGCGATTTCCACCAGACGCGGCCATTCGGCGATCTTTTTGGCAACCTCGAGTTCGGCCACGTGATCCAGTTTCGAATGATCCGCCGCGACCAGCGCAGCGTCGGACACATCAACCCCGGCCTCGCGCGCCTTGCGCAGGATCGAATTCACCCGCGCATTGGCATATTGCACATAAAAGACCGGGTTATCCTTGGATTGCTCCAGCACCTTGTCAAAGTCAAAGTCCAGCGCGACGTCGTTCTTGCGGGTCAGCATGATAAAGCGCGTCACATCCGCGCCCGCCATTTCAACCACATCGCGCAGGGTCACAAAGGTGCCCGCCCGTTTCGACATCTTGAAGGGTTCGCCGTTCTTGAACAGCTTGACCAACTGGATCAACTTGATGTCCAGCGGCACGCGGCCTTCGGACAGGGCGGCCACGGCCGCTTTCATCCGCTTGACATAGCCACCGTGATC
>JALQUQ010000518.1 GCA_023263735.1 Paracoccaceae bacterium
GGCCAACACCAGTTTGGCCCCGGCGGCGACGAAAGCCTTGGCAATTCCAAAGCCGATGCCGCTGCCGCCGCCTGTGATGATCGCGACACGTCCCGCAAGGGCGTCAGTGCTGAATGTCATTGTTTGAGTTCCTTATGGCTTGGACATCCGGGTGGACGACATTTCGCAAAAGGAAAACGCAAATGCCGTGCCAAGCAGCGGGTTACTCGGGTTTGCGAAAAGCGGCATAGATATTGACGTATCCCTTTTCGACCCGCTTTTTGGCATGGCTGCGCGCCACCTCTGGGTCCAAGGGATTGAACCCCATGCCCGCCACCAGCCGATGCATGAACGCGGCCCGGCCAGTGATGGCCACCGCATCATGCAGCGCCTGCGGCTCCCACAGGGCCAAAACCGCATCGGCATCGGCGCGGGTGATCGCGTTGGGGGTCAGCGCCAGTTTGCGCACAAAATGCAACAGCGGCTTTAGCCGAGGCTCCACCTCGGCCGTGTCGATATCGTCCAGCAGCGCATCAATCGTGCCCCGTGGCACGCCCCAGGCATAGGCGGCCTCGGAATGCCCGGTCAGAACGAACCCACAGCCCATCACCCCGGCTGCAAAGGCAAGGATCACCTCGCGCTCGGCCGGGGAAAGCGGGGACGGCCCGTTCATCAGCGCTTGGCTCATGTCGGAAAAGGGGCCGTACACATCGGGAAACTTCTTGAAAACCGCCGGTGGACCGGCGTTTTCGGGCAGATCGTCAAGATAGGGCATCGTCTTTCGCCTTTGACACACGGGTTACGCGGCGGCCATCCGCAGCGTCATGGCGGCACGATACCGCGGGTCCCCCGTCAAAGCATGGATCGAATCCAGCGTGGCCAGAATGCGGGCCAAACCGATGTCGCGGGCCCATGCCATCGGGCCCTTGGGGTAATTGACGCCAAAGCGCATCGCATTATCGACGCCGGTCGCGTCGGTCACGCCCTGCAACACCGCCTCATACCCCTCATTCGCCAGCATCGCGATGGTCCGCAGGGCCACCAAACCGGGCCAATCGGGCAAATGGGTTGCGGCAATGCCACGGGCGGACAGGGTTGCCACAAGCCGCGCAATGACCGTAGCCGGCACATCCGCCGAGGCGGCAAAGCCCAACCGTTTCCCCTCGGCTGCCATGTAATCCAACACGATGACCGGCTGCCCCAGCGTTTTCGCCCATTGCGCCGCCGTGCGCCCATCGGTCTGGCGGATCGCAACACCCTCGACCTCGGCCCCGGTCAGATCAAGGTCGTCGATCAGGGGGGCATCAGTGGCAGCCACAGTCAGCGGTGCAGGCTTTTCAGCCCCAGCCGCATAATCATACCATCCGCGACCGGATTTCTGGCCCAAACGCCCGGCATTGACCTGTTCAAGTTGCAGGATCGACGGGCGGAACCGGGGCTCTTGATAATAGGCGTCAAAGACCGATTTGCAGACGGTGTAATTGACGTCATTCCCGATCAGATCCATCAGGGCAAAGGGCCCCATGCGGAACCCCGCCCCTTCGGTCAACAGCGCATCGATCGTGGCGGGTTCGGCCACCTGCTCTTCGAACAGGCGCAGCGCTTCGGCGTAATAGGGGCGCGCCACGCGGTTCACGACGAAGCCCGGCGTCGAGGTGCAGACGACCGGCGTCTTGCCCCAGCTCCGCGCGAGCTCGCAGGCGGCCTCGACCACGCCGTCCGACGTCGCGTCGCCGCGGACCACCTCGACGAGGCGCATGC
>JALQUQ010000519.1 GCA_023263735.1 Paracoccaceae bacterium
ATCGATGGCGCGAAATCGATCCTGCTGGTTGGCACCAACCCGCGCGACGAAGCCCCGGTTCTGAATGCCCGCATCCGCAAGGCTTGGGCTGCTGGCGCGACTGTTGCGCTGGTGGGGCAGGCGGTTGATCTGACCTTTGATTACACGCATGTCGGCACCGACCGCGCGGCGTTGCTGTCGCTGGTGGCCGAGGCTGAAAAGTCGGGCGCTGATGGCAAGGCTGGTGTGATCGTTGTCGGCCAAGGCGCGATCAACGAAGCCGATGGCGAAGCGGTGCTGAGCCAAGTGCAAAAGCTGGCAGAACTGACGGGCGCCAAGCTGTTGGTCCTGCACACTGCTGCGGCCCGCGTGGGCGCGATGGACATCGGTGCTGTGACCGACGGCGGCCTGACCGCCGCGATGGATGGGGCCGAGGTGGTCTATAACCTTGGCGCTGATGAAGTTGAAATCGCCGCTGGCCCGTTCGTGATCTATCAGGGCAGCCACGGCGACCGTGGGGCGCACCGCGCCGACATCATCCTGCCGGGGGCTGCCTATACCGAAGAAAACGGCCTGTTCGTCAACACCGAAGGCCGCCCGCAATTGGCCATGCGCGCGGGCTTTGCCCCGGGTGAGGCCAAGGAAAACTGGGCGATCCTGCGGGCTTTGTCTGCCGAAGTTGGGGCGACCCTGCCGTGGGACAGCCAAGCCGCGCTGCGTCGTGCCATCGTGACCGCCGTCCCGCATCTGGGCCGCGTCGATCAGGTGGCGCAGAATGACTGGACCCGCATCGTGCTGCGTGACCCGGCAACGGCCACGTTCCGCAATGCGGTCAAGGATTTCTACCTGACGAACCCGATTGCCCGCGCAAGTCAGGTGATGGCGGAACTCTCTGCCATGGCCAAATCGCGCGGTCTGAACGTATTGGCGGCGGAGTGATCTGAATGCGCCACGCCCTGACCATCGCTGCGCTGACAACCGCCTTGGCGGCTTTGTCTGGCTGCGTGGCCGAAGGGCAGGGTGATGTGGCGCAGGGGGATTTTTCGCCCAGCTATCAGGGCATCCAGACGGTTTTGCTGGATGGCGATTTGGTTAGCTTTCGCGTCGCCATGCAGGGCGCGCGCGAGCAAGACGATCTGGAGGCCTATGCGCGCTGCGCTGCGGCTCAATATGCACTGATCCGGGGAGCCGGGTTTGTGCGACACGTGCGCACCGCAGTTGCGCAAGATGGAAACACATGGCGCGGCGATGCGGTCTATACCGTTTCGGCCGCCCTGCCCAAAGGTTTCAAAACGATTGACGCCGAAGTCACGGTGCGCGATTGCGGCGAACAGGGCATACCGACGGTCTGAAGATGAGGACGTTAAGATGACGGAATTTCTGGCAACACCATTGGGGACGGCGGTCCTGATCGCGGCCCAAACCCTGCTGGTGGTGGGCTTCGTGATGATCTCGATGCTCTTCCTCGTCTATGGCGACCGGAAGATCTGGGCGGCTGTTCAGATGCGCCGGGGCCCCAACGTGGTGGGTCCGTGGGGCATTTTGCAGACCGTGGCTGACGCCGCGAAATATGTGTTCAAGGAAATCATCATCCCGGCAGGCTCTGACCGCCCGGTGTTCTTCCTTGCGCCGATGCTCTCCTTTGTTCTGGCCATGATGGCTTGGGCGGTGATCCCGTTCAACGACGGCTGGGTGCTTGCCAATATTCAATAACCTGGCTGTGAGCCACGGAGGAGTTGAAAAGAGTACCCCTAAAAATTT
>JALQUQ010000051.1 GCA_023263735.1 Paracoccaceae bacterium
GGCCAGATCGCTGCCATGGTCGGCGGCGATGATCTTGAGCACGAGATCGATGGACGAGGTGCCCCCCGCCGTCGAAAGACGGTTTCCATCCATCACAAAGACCGATTTTGTCAGGCGGACTTCTTCGAATTCCTCAAGGAAACCGTCCTGATTTTCCCAAGGGATGGTCGCCTTCTTGCCGTCCAGCAACCCGGCCTTGGCCAAGGCAAAGGCCCCGGTGCACATGCCGCCGATGGTGTTGCCCCGTCGGGCCTCGCGGCGCAGCCAGTTCAACAGCGGTTTGGTCGTCGATTTCTGGATGTCCAGACCACCGCAAATCAGAATCACATCTTCGCGGTTCAACTCTTCCAGCGCCATGTCGAGCCGAAAGATCGAGCCGTTCGAACACTTGGCCTCGATCCCGTTTTCGCCCGCCAGCTTCCACGTATAAAGTTCCTTGCCCGCCACGTAATTGGCAAGCCGCAGCGGTTCGATTGCGCAGGCAAAGGACAGCATTGTGAATTTGTCCAACAAAACGAATACGAACCGACGCGTCGGTTCGACGGAAGTGCTGGAACGGGCACGAGTGGGAGGCGTTGACATCTTGCGACCTGCTTATGTCGGATACGGCATATCACACATGAATCGCGGAATACCGCAAGGGGGGCTATCGCTTTGCTCCACGTCCGAGGTTGCGGCATTTGGCGCAATTTGGATGGCTAGCCGATACGATCGGCCTTTGCAATTCCGCCGCCAGTACCCTATACGGCCCCGATATCGCTAACGAGCCTTTGAAGCGGAGTGGACAGATGACCAAGGGATGGCAAAAAACGGACTGGCGCGCAAAGCAGCGGATCCAAATGCCCGATTATCCCGATCAGGCAGCCTTGAATGCAGTTGAGGCGCAATTGTCCAAGTATCCGCCGCTGGTGTTCGCTGGCGAAGCGCAGCGACTGAAACAAGAGCTGGCGCTTGCGGGCGAAGGGCGTGCCTTTTTGCTGCAGGGTGGCGACTGCGCCGAAAGCTTTGCCGAATTTTCGGCCGACAACATTCGCGACACGTTCCGCGTGATGCTGCAGATGGCCGTTGTGCTGACCTATGGTGCCAAGGTTCCGGTGGTCAAGGTCGGCCGTATGGCGGGTCAGTTCGCCAAGCCTCGGTCGGCCCCGACCGAAGTGATCGGCGGCGTGGAATACCCCAGCTATCGCGGCGACATCATCAACGGGTTTGACGCCACCGTCGAAGCCCGCCGCCCCGATCCGAACCGGATGTTGCAGGCCTATACCCAAGCGGCGGCCAGCCTGAACCTGCTGCGCGCCTTCTCTTCGGGTGGGTTTGCCGATATCCACCGCGTGCACGCCTGGACGCTGGGCTTTGCCGAACATGACAAGGCGGAACGGTATCGCGAATTGTCGAACCGCATTTCGGATGCGCTTGATTTCATGACCGCCGCAGGCGTGAACCCGGATACGGCCCACACGCTCAAGGTTGTTGATTTCTACACCAGCCACGAAGCGCTTCTGTTGGAATACGAAGAAGCTTTGTGCCGCGTGGATTCGATCTCGGGCAAGAATGTCGCTGGTTCGGGCCATATGATCTGGATTGGCGACCGCACTCGCCAGCCCGATGGCGCCCATGTCGAATTCTGCCGGGGCGTGCTGAACCCGATCGGTCTGAAGTGTGGCCCGACGACCACCGCCGAAGACCTGAAGGTTCTGATGAACAAGCTGAACCCGACCAACGAACCGGGCCGTCTGACCCTGATTGCGCGGTTTGGCGCGGGCAAGGTGGGCGATCATCTGCCGCGTCTGATCCAGACGGTTCAGGCCGAGGGGGCGAATGTGGTCTGGTCTTGCGACCCGATGCACGGCAACACGATCAAATCCTCGACCGGGTACAAGACCCGTCCGTTCGACAGCGTGCTGCGCGAAGTGCGCGAGTTCTTCTCGATCCACAAGGCCGAGGGCACGGTTCCCGGCGGCGTGCATTTCGAGATGACCGGCAAGGACGTGACCGAATGCACCGGTGGTTTGCGCGCCGTGACGGATGAGGATCTGTCGGACCGCTATCACACCGCCTGCGACCCGCGCCTGAATGCGACCCAATCGCTGGAACTGGCGTTCTTGGTTGCCGAAGAGTTGCTGGCGCGCCGCGAGGATGGCCGTCGCATCGCGATGTAATCGCGATCAACCGACAAATGAAATGCGCCGGGTCTGGGACCCGGCGTTCTTATTTGACCAAACGCAGATAGGGCACGCCCGTCTTGACCTGCGTTTCCGCCTTTGCCTTTGCCGCAGCAGGCGCGACGATTTTCGGCAAATGCAGGGTTTCAAACGGTTCATCAGGGCGTGCCGGGGGCAGGCTGTTCAGGCGCAGGGGCGAAAATGCCTTGGGCTCCGCCTCGGGTTTCGGAATGTCCACAGGGTCGGGTGCAGACATGCCACTGATCGGTTGATGGTGGACCGAGGCGATGCTGAACAGATGACCCAGCCGGAACGCCGGGGACGACAGCCCGACACAGCCAAGCGCCAATGTGCAGGCCCCTTGGGCATCCAGCAGGGGCAGCAGTTCAAACCGCGCCCAGACGCGGGATTTTCCCAAGCCGCGATCAGCGGTGACATTCAAGGACAGAATGCCCGGCGTCGAAAACATCTTTTCCAGCGACTTTTGCAGCTCGATCCGGGCTTCGCCGGAAAAAAGCGCCGAAATCGGCATTCCGCGCACATCCATGCCCAAAAGATCGGTGAACACCATGCCCGCGATCCGGAACCGCGCCAGACCGGGGGCAACGCGTTCGATCAGAAAACTGTGTTCAAGGGCACCGGCCATTCCGCGCGGGTCCACCGCTGCACGTTCGGGCAGCGAAGCGCCGTTGCGAAGCGCCTCCCAATATCCGCGCACTTGCGAAATATGCGAGGTGTCCAGATCTTCAAAACCGCCGTCTCCCCGGCCCGTCAGTCGGAATGCCATGGTCTTATCCTTTGTTTTCACCAGCAGACGAGGGCACTTGCCCCTTTTTTTGCCGTCTTCTGCCGGCCGGTTGCTCCAAAGGTTTAGCCTGTGCTATGCCAGCATGGCTGTCACTTTGGGCACGAAATGCCTTGTCGTATGAATGAATGCCTACAAACGAACTTTTGGATTTGTTCTTGTGAATGTCTCCACCTTAACAGAATCAGGCGACGAGTTCTTATAGTTTCTGAAGAATTGGTAAATTTTGTGGCGGTCAATGTGCGTGTTGCACTTTAAATTAGCATCTCGGTCAGATCATGCCGGGCGATAAGGGGGCAGAAATGACCGTTTCGATGACTGGATTTGCAACCCGAAAGGGGCAGGGGCTGGGCCATGTCTGGACGTGGGATATCCGCTCGGTCAACGGCAAGGGGCTTGATCTGCGGTTGCGGCTTCCGGATTGGGTTGACGGGCTTGAGGCGCTGGTGCGGGCCGATCTGCAAAAGGCGCTTGGGCGCGGCAATGTCAGCCTGTCTTTGAAGCTCGCCCGCGACGCTGCCGACATCGACGCCGGAACCCGATTGAACCCGGTGGTTCTGCGGGCCATGTTGGCGGCGATGCACGAGGTGGAAACGGTTGCCGAAGACATGCAGGTCGCGCTGGCGCGGCCCACAGCGGCCGATGTGCTGGCCCTGCGCGGGGTGCTGGATGCGGGGACCTCTGACATGGAAACCGGGCCCTTGCGCGATCTGTTGATGGCCGATCTGCCGCATCTGCTGGCCGAATTCCACGCGTCGCGCCGGGCCGAAGGGGCCGCGTTGCAGAGGGTGATTTCCGCCCAGATCGAACAGGTTGCCGAACTGACCGCCGCTGCGAAATCGGTGGCCGATGGGCGCCGCGACTCGGCCGGGGCGCAATTGCGCGAAAATCTGGCGCGGCTTTTGGCGGCGGCGGATGCGGTGGACGAAACCCGTCTGGCGCAGGAACTGGCGCTGTTGGCCGTCAAAACCGATGTGACCGAAGAGATCGACCGCTTGACCGCGCATATTTCTGCCGGAAAGGCCCTTTTGCGCGAAAGGGGCCCGGTCGGCCGCAAGTTTGACTTTTTGATGCAGGAATTCATGCGCGAGACGAACACCTTGTGTTCCAAGGCGCAGGATATCGAACTGACGCGGATCGGACTTGACCTCAAAACCGTCATCGACCAGATGCGAGAGCAAGTTCAAAACGTGGAATAGCCATGACCCAGTCTCTTCGCCGCGGCCTTCTTCTGATCCTGTCTTCGCCTTCGGGGGCAGGAAAATCCACCCTTGCCCGACGGCTGATGGAGTGGGACCCGACGATGCGGTTTTCGGTCAGCGCAACGACCCGCGCGCCGCGCCCGGGCGAAGAGCATGGCCGGGAATATTACTTCAACTCGCATGCTGAATTTCAGACGCTGGTTGAGACAGGCCAGATGCTGGAACATGCCGAGGTGTTCGGCAATTTCTATGGCAGCCCACGTGGCCCGGTCGAAGAGGCGATGCGCGACGGCCGCGACACGCTTTTTGACATCGATTGGCAGGGGGGGCAGCAGATCCGCAACTCGGCCCTTGGCCGCGATGTCGTGTCGATCTTTATCCTGCCGCCCTCGATCGCCGAACTGGACCGCCGCCTGCGGGGCCGTGCGCAAGACAGCGATGAGGTCATTCAGGGGCGCATGGCAAAAAGCCAATCGGAAATCATCCATTGGGCCGAATATGATTATGTCTTGGTCAACGACGATCTGGACACGACTTTCGCCAAACTCCTGACCATTCTGGAGGCCGAGCGGATGCGGCGCGACCGTCAGCCGGGTTTGTCCGAGTTTGTGCGTGGCCTGAACAAGGAGTTTGATGCACGATGATCTATGAATTTGACGGTATCCGCCCCGAAATCGACGCCACCGCTTGGGTGGCCCCCGATGCCAATGTGATCGGGCGTATCGTTCTGGGGGCGAAAAGCTCGGTCTGGTTCGGGGCAACTTTGCGCGGTGATAACGAAGAAATCCGCGTGGGTGCGGGGTCGAACATTCAGGAATCCTCAGTTTTGCACACCGATATGGGGTTTCCGCTGGCCATCGGCGAAAATTGCACCATCGGGCACCGGGCCATGCTGCATGGCTGCACCATCGGCGACGGCAGCCTGATCGGGATGGGCGCCACCATTTTGAACGGGGCCAAGATCGGCAAGGGCTGTCTGATCGGAGCCTGCGCCCTGATCACCGAAGGCAAAGTGATCCATCCGATTACAGCCTTGTCATGGGCAGCCCCGGCAAGGTTGTTCGCGAACTCGATGCCGAGGGGCAGGCCAAATTGATCCGTTCGGCCCTTGGATATCAGGCCAATGCGGCGCGGTTTGCCACCAGCCTGCGCCCCGTCGGCTAAAGCGGCAAGACGTCGATCCTGAGGGTTGGCTTGGCCGCGGATTTCAATTCCCCGGCCACCATCTTTGCATTTGGCAGGGTGGGAAAGATCACTGTCAACTTTCCAGTAAAGGGGGCGTCGTTCAGCAATTCGATCAGCGTCAACACATCGGTCTGGCCGAACAGGGGGCAAAAGATCGCGGCTTGGGCATATTCACCGCGAATGCCTTGTGCCAATTCGCCAAAGCTTGGGCGACTGAAATCCTGTCCTTGCGCGATTTCCATGGCAAGCGGGTCGGGGACCCCTAACATAACCGTTGTCATTCTGAATGATATTTCTGTGCAAAAGGAACAAGGGAACGTCGGTCCGGCCAAACGAATCCTTTTTCAAAGGCGACATTCCCATGACGAATGCCGTGGCTTTTCCGAAAAATCCGCCGCCTGACACAAAACTGTTAAGAAAACTCGTCAAATCGAATAGGTCTGCAAAAGATACGGCTGACACGAAATTTCACAAGTCCCATTTCGTGCGCGGAGCGACAGAGACGGGCGGCGAGGGATACCCAAGACAGTGACGAATGCGGCGGATTATTCTTGGCTGATTGACGGTCTGCCCACCTTGGCGGTTCATATCGATGGCAACGAGCGGATTGCTCATGTGAATGCGGCGGCCTCGGTGATTGTGGCGCCGTCAATGATTGGTCGCCACCATGCGCTGGCGCTGCGGCGGCCCGAGGCGCAGGCCGCCATTCGCAAGGGGCTGGATCAGGGCGAACGGTGCAGCACGCGGTATGTCGTGCAGGGCCCGTCGAAAGACACGGTCTATACCCTGACCGTGATTCCGGTGCCCAAGGGTCAGGGGATCTTTTGCCTGTTCGACGACCAATCCGCCGCCGAAGACATTCAGTCGATGCGGCGCGATTTCGTGGCGAATGTCAGCCATGAATTGCGTTCGCCCCTGACCTCGATGTTGGGGTTCATCGAAACCCTGCGCACCTCGGCCCGCAACGATGCCGCCGCGCGTGATCGTTTTCTGGGCATCATGGAGCGCGAAGCCCAAAGGATGAGCCGCTTGATCAGCGACCTTTTGCACCTGAGCCGCGTCGAATCCCAAGAACGTCAGCGCCCGATGGACATGATCCAGCTTGCCGATATCTGCCGCGCGACGATCACGCAGCTGAAAGGATTGGCCGAAGCCAGTGCCGTCGCCGTGCAACTGAACGATCCGGGCAATCTGCCTTTGGTGCGCGGCGATGCGGATCAGGTTCAGCAGGTCGTGCAGAACCTCGTGGAAAACGCGATCAAATATGGAAAGTCCGGCGGGGTGGTGACCTTGACCCTGTCGCAGGCGGCACTGCCCAAATCCGCCGCCGTCCGGCTGGATGTGAGCGACAAGGGCAGCGGTATTGCCCCGGAACATCTGCCAAGATTGACCGAACGGTTCTACCGGGTCGATGACCACCGCTCGCGCGCGGTGGGGGGAACGGGGCTGGGACTGGCCATCGTCAAGCACATCATGCACCGCCATCGGGGGCGTATGCTCGTGACATCCGATCTTGGCAAGGGCAGCACCTTTTCGGTGCTGCTGCCCGTCGATTGACGCGTCCGCCCGGCCAGGTTCGGCATCACCCCAAACGGCCGATCCGGTCGGTCAGCAGGGCGAAAAAGCCCTCGGCGTCGACATTGCCCATGAAGAGCGCATTGGCGGGTCGCTCGGTCACGCCCCACCAGTCGGCCACGGTCATGCCCAAGGTCAATTCCGACGTGGTTTCGATTTCCACATTGATGTGACGCCCCTGAAACAGCGCCGGATCGATCAGATAGGCAATGACGCATGGGTCATGAAGCGGCGCCCCTTCGCTGCCATATTTCTGCATGTCAAAGCGTTCAAAGAAATCGGTCCATTCTGCGACCATCCGCCCCGGTTCGGTTCCCAAGGCGCGAAAGGCCTCGACCCGTTTGCGATTGGTCAGCGCCTTATGGGTCACATCCAGCGGCATGACCACCAGAGAAACCCCGGATTTGAACACGATTTCAGCGGCTTCTGGATCGACGTAAATGTTGAATTCGGCGGCGGGCGTGATGTTGCCCACCTCGAAATAGGCGCCGCCCATCAACACGATCTGCTGAATGCGGGGAATGATGTCAGGCGCGCGTTGCATGGCCGTGGCGATGTTGGTCAAAGGCCCAAGGGGGCACAGCGTGACCGAATGCGCAGGCTCGCGCCGCAGGGTTTCGATGATGAAATCGACCGCATGCTGATCTTGCAACGGCAGGGTCGGGTCGGCCATTTGCGGGCCATCCAGCCCGGTTTTTCCGTGCACATGTTCGGCGGTGACCAAGCTCCGTACCAGCGGGCGGTCACATCCGGCAAAGACCTTGGTCTGCGCTTTGCCCGCCAATTCGCAAATGATCCGCGCGTTTTTCTGGGTCAGCGGCAGCGGCACATTGCCAGCGACGGCGGTGATGCCCAGAACCTCCACATCTTCGGGGCTGGCCAAGGCCAGCAGAATGGCAACGGCATCGTCTTGGCCCGGATCGGTATCGATGATGATCTTGCGCGGATGTTTCGTCATGGCTTTCCCTTTTGCTGTCGCCAGAAAACGTCTGCGCGCCTGATTTGTCCAGCCGCCAATATTTTTTCACGACCGGCTTTTTGACTGATAAGCATTAGGGACGCTGGCGAGGAGGATCGTATGGATCGCGCGGATATTCTGGTGGGAACGACCAAAGGGCTTTTCATTCTGACCGATGACGGGGCCCGCGCGGGGTGGTCCGTTTCGGGCCCGTTTTGCGACGGGATGGCGATCAACCATGCCAACGGCGATGCCGCGCGCGACAGGATCTGGGCCGCGGGCGGGGGCGGCTGGTTCCCCGCAGGCGTCTGGACCCGCCGGGGCGGCGAGTGGAGCTTTTCCAAGGAGGGGTTTGACGCCAGCGTGCAATCGGTCTGGTGCGTCGTGCAAGATGGAGATCGGCTGCTGGCAGGCACCAAACCGGCGCAACTTTACGAAAGCCGCGACGATGGCGCGACATGGCAAAAATTGCCGGCGCTGAACGAAATGCCCGGCGCCGATCACTGGATGCCGGGGGCGGCGGGGCTGACCCTGCACACGATCCTGGCCGATGGAAAAGGCGGGATCTGGGTCGGCATCTCGGCCGCTGGGGTCTTTGCCAGCAAGGATGGCGGGCAATCGTGGGAACAGCGCAATCGGCGCGGAAACCGGCCCGGCCCGGCGGGCGATCTGCCGCGGGATTTTGGCGATGGCGTTGAAATTCGGGCGCAAGACGAAATCTTTTCTTGCGTTCACAACATGGCCTTTGGGGCAGCCGATGGCCTGATCTACATGCAAAACCATCAGGGGGTGTATCGCAGCCGCGATGGTGCCGGAAGTTGGGAGGAAATCACCGAAGGCCTGCCATCGACCTTTGGGTTCCCCGTGGGGGCGCATCCGACCAATCCTGATGTGCTGTGGACCTTTCCGCTGAATGGCGACAGCAAGGGCCGGTTTCCGACCGATGCCTCGGCCGCCGTCTGGCGATCAACCGATGCGGGCGAAACATGGCAGGCGATGCGCACGGGCCTGCCGCAGGGCGCCTGCTTTTTCACGGTCTTGCGTCAGGCGCTGAGTGTGGACCGCGCAAGCCCGGCGGGCGTCTATTTCGGGACGAATTCGGGCAGCATTTTGCCAGCACCGATGAGGGCGCAACCTGGATCGAGGCTGCGCGCCATTTGCCAACTATTCTGGGGGTCGAAGTGGTCCGCTGACGCTTATTGGATGGGGGCGCGCGCCCCCACCTCGCGCCGGAAACCGGTCGGCGAACGGCCGGTCAGATGCGTAAAGCAGCGGGTGAAATAAGCCGGAGAGGTGAAACCCAACTCTTCGCCAATGGTGGCAACCGGTTTGGTCGTATCGGCCAACATCTTGCGCGCTTCGAAAATCCGGCGGTCTTGCAACACCTCAATCGCGGACCGGCCACAGGCGATGCGGCAGCAGCGGGTCAAATGCGTGGGGGTCACGCCCAAGGCGGCGGCAAATTCGCCGACCCCGGTGCCCTTGCGGAATTCCCGCTCCAGAAGGTCGGAATAGCGTTCCACCAGCCGCCGGGCGGCATCCTGCGGAAGCTGTTCGGGCGCGGCCTTGACCGATTGCCGTTCCAGCCAGACCGAAAGCAGGCCAAGATAATGTTCGGTCGCCCGGTCATGCGCGGGGACGGTGCTGTCATTTTCGCGCAAAATGCTGTCAAGGATGACGTTCAGCTCTTGCTGGGCGTAAACCTCGCGGATGCGCAGGTGCTGTGGGGTTTTGGGCAGGCTGACCGTCGGCTCTTTTCCGAAAAAGATCGCAGTACCAAAAACTTGCGGGCCAACCTCAAAGCCGTGCATCACGCCCGCCGGAACAAAGACGGCGTTGTGCGCCGTATAACCCCGGGTGACGCCAGCCACGGTCACGCGGCCCTGACCCTTGGTGAACCAAAGCAGCATCGGCTCCGAGATCGATCGCATCGCTTCAACCCGCCAGCGGCCGCCCGCCGCCAAGACGGGGATCGCCATGATGCGAATTTTTGATCGGTTGCCTGCTTCCGTCACTTGGGTCTTCCTTGTCCTCGTACACCCCTCTGCATCGGAGGAGCGCTTTTGGCAGAGTTAAACAATCCTTGACCGAGAACCAAAGCGAAAATGTCACGCTATCCACAGGTCTTCGCACCTCTGTGGATAACTTTCCTCAATTCCGAAAAATCGTGACAATTTTACGGCAACATCAGGGGGGTCCACGCATGCATGCGGTTGCGAAACCATGTTCTTTGCCGCTTTGCATATTGGCGGCTGGCGAGCTTTGCCTGTTCAATCGCCGCGTCCAACCGGCATTCGCCGCGCAAATGGGCCATCAATTCGGGTGCCCCGATGGCGCGAGAGGATGGCAAATTTGCATCCCAATGCGGCAATTCTGCACGGGCCTCGTCCAGCGCCCCCCTCTCCATCATCTGATCAAAGCGCTGATCGATGCGGCGGTTCAACCAATCGACATCGGGGCGCAAAACGATGGCCTCGGCCTGATCGCGCGGCACAAGGGGGGGCGGCGTGTCGTCTTGCCAATCGGCCAGCCCCCGCCCGGTGGCCCGCAACACCTCCCATGCGCGTTGAACGCGGGCCAGATTGGCCAGATCGGTCTTGGCCGCACTGCGCGGGTCAAGCGCCGCGATCATCGCCTTGGGATCGCTTAGGCGCAGCGCATCCCCCTCGGCGCGCACGTCACTGGGAATCGGGGGGATTTGGGCCAAGCCTTCGGTCAACGCCATGAAGTAAAGCCCCGTCCCCCCCACGATCACCACGGGCTGTTGCGCCAAAAGGGGCGTCACCTCGCGCAGCCAATGGCCGACGGAATAGCTTTGGTCGCGGGCGATGTGCCCATAAAGCCGATGGGGCAGGGCCTTCTCTTCGGCGATCGAGGGGCGCGCGGTCAAAATGCGCCAGTTTTCATAGACTTGCAGGGCATCGGCATTCACGATCAGCCGTCCGTCCCGCGCGGCAAGCTCCATCGCCAGCGCGGATTTTCCGCTGGCCGTTGGCCCCGCGATCAAGATCGGGGCGGTGCGTGAAAGACTGGCCATCAAAGTCAAAAGTCGCCCCTCGCGATTGGAAACCCCGGTTTATATGCTTTGGGATGTAAATCATTACCGTCTAGACGGTTGAACCCGCCGCCGTTTTCCGACATTTTGCGCGGCAGTCCAATTCCAAAACATCTGACGGGGTGCGAGATGCCGAAACCAACGCTTGATCCGGGGGCCAAGTACAGCCGCGTGATGCTGAAAATCTCGGGTGAGGCGTTGATGGGCGATCAAGGCTTTGGCCTGCATCCGCCAACCGTTGAGCGTGTGGCGCGTGAGATCAAGGCGGTTCACGATCTGGGCGTGGAAATCTGCATGGTGATCGGCGGCGGCAATATCTTCCGCGGCTTGCAGGGCAGCGCACAGGGCATGGAACGCACCACGGCCGATTACATGGGTATGCTTGCCACGGTGATGAACGCCTTGGCCATGCAGGCCGCGCTGGAATCCCTTGGCGTTTATACCCGCGTGATCAGCGCCATTCCGATGGATCAGGTCTGCGAACCCTATATTCGCCGCCGCGCCGTGCGCCATCTGGAGAAAAAGCGGGTCTGCATCTTTGCGGCGGGCACCGGGAACCCGTATTTCACCACCGATACCGCCGCCGCCCTGCGCGCCAGCGAAATGGCCTGTCAGGCGATCTTCATGGGCAAGAATGTGGATGGCATCTACGACAGCGATCCGAAAAAGAACGCAGCCGCCAAGCGCTTTGACAGCATCACCTATGATGAAGTGTTGCGCGACAATCTCAAGGTCATGGATGCTTCGGCCATCGCGCTGTGCCGCGATAACAAGATGCCGCTGGTGGTGTTTGCCCTGAATGAGCCGGGTGGGTTCAAGGGCATCATGGCCGGCAAAGGCACCTATACGCTGGTCCACGATTGAAACATTAACGGGGGCCGTGACCGGGTTTGCGGCCCCAAGACTATACAAATGCCCAAGGGATTGGCTATACGACTAGTCAAGCCCGTGAGGGCCGCCCTGAAGCCGAGCAAAGCAGAGCAGACCGATGTCCGACGATTTTGAACTTGATACCGATGACCTGACCCGCCGCATGGATGGCGCCGTTGCCGCGTTGCGCAACGAATTCGCGTCGCTGCGGACCGGCCGCGCCTCGGGGTCGATGCTGGAGCCGATTCAGGTCGATGCCTATGGCCAGATGACGCCGATCAACCAGTTGGGCACGATCAACGTGCCCGAACCGCGGATGGTGACGATCAACGTCTGGGACAAGGGCATGGTGAACAAGGTCGAAAAGGCCATTCGTGAGTCGGGTCTGGGCATCAACCCGCAGACCAATGGCACGATCATCATGTTGCCGATCCCGGAATTGAACGAACAGCGCCGCAAGGAATTGACCAAGGTCGCCGCTCAATATGCCGAACA
>JALQUQ010000520.1 GCA_023263735.1 Paracoccaceae bacterium
GGGCCGACATGGCGCATGGCGGGATGGTGCATGGGCGCCATCATAAAGCCAATCCCCGCCTCGGCCAGACAGCGTTCAACCACGTCGGGGCCGACCATGACATTCAGCCCCATTTCTGTCAGCGCATCTGCCGCGCCCGATTTCGACGACAGGTTGCGGTTGCCGTGTTTGGCAACGGCCACCCCCGCCCCCGCCACGACAAAGGCCGTTGCGGTGGAAATGTTCAGCGTGCCCTTGCCATCGCCGCCGGTGCCGACAATATCCATGGCATCGGCGGGGGCCTTGACCTTGACACAGCGCGCGCGCATCTGCGCGGCTGCGGCGGCATATTCCGAAACCGCCTCGCCCCGGGCGCGCATCGCCATCAGCAAACCACCGATTTGTGCGGCGGTCGCCTGACCTTCGAACAGCAGTGCAAAGGCCTTTTCCGCCTGCGCCCGCGACAACGGGCCTTCAGAGGCGGCATAGATCAGGGGTTTCATGTCATTGCTCATGCTGTCACCTTGGCGCCTGCTTCGGTCAGGAAATTGTCGAGCAACTGGTGCCCGTGTTCGCTGGCAATCGATTCCGGGTGGAACTGAACGCCTTCGATCAGCGCCGTTTTGTGGCGCAGGCCCATGATGGTGCCATCTTCCAGCCAAGCGGTCACTTCCAGACAGTCGGGCAGCGTTTCGCGTTCCACGATCAGCGAATGATAGCGCGTGGCCTGAAACGGCGACGGCAGGCCACGGAACACCCCCTTGGAGGCATGATGCATGCTGCCCATCTTGCCATGCACGATTTCATGGCACCGGATCACCTTGCCGCCAAACGCCTCGCCAATCGTCTGATGACCAAGGCAGACGCCCAACAACGGGATCTTTGCCTCATAGGCGGCGGTGGTCAGGGGCAGGCAGATCCCGGCCTGTGCCGGATCGCAGGGGCCGGGGGACAGCACGATCGCCTGTGGCTTCATCGCCAGAACGTCCTGAACCGTCAGGGCGTCATTGCGTTTTACCACGACATCTGCGCCAAGCTCGCCAAAGTAATGCACGAGGTTGTAGGTAAAGCTATCGTAGTTGTCGATCAAAAGCAGCATTTTGCCGGAACCCGTCGGATAAGGGATGAAGCCCTTGCAGGGCCGCGCTATAGATGTTCAGACCCGCTAAGGGGCGTCAAGGCCACAATGTCCTTTCATGCCGATGACGGCAAGGGGCAGAAGGGCCGGGCAAAGGGGCTAGAGGGCAAGGGGTAAGGTGTGCTTGGTTTCTTGAAAGGGTTTGGTGCGGGAAGTGTTGTTGCCGTCCTTGGGCTGGTGGCCGGGTCACAAATGGCGGGCCTGCCGGATCGATCTGTGCCCGGACAGGCCCCATCGGATGCGGCCAATCTGACCAAAGCCCCGGATGCGCCGACACAGCCCGCAAGCGTTTCTACGCCTCCGGCTGATGCGGTGCGTGTAACGGTGGTGCCAACGCCCGAGGTCACGGTGCCAAAACTGGACGCGCAATCCCCCGTGGCCGAGGCCCCCGCCGCGCCCGCGCCGGAATCGGCGACCCCGGTGGCCAAGGCCGCGCCGACGCCTGCACCCATCGCCGATGCGCCTGCCGTGTTGGCCGATCCCTTGCTGGTGCCGCCGCCCGCCGCCGAAGCCACGGCCCCGGCGGCGCTGACCGCCCCCGATGCCGATCTGCCCAGTGATGAGCTGCGATTTGCGGCCATCGACGAAACCTCGGTCGATCCTGTGCC
>JALQUQ010000521.1 GCA_023263735.1 Paracoccaceae bacterium
TCTCGCCAAGGGGCCAAAGCTCGTGTTCATCACCGAAGGGGCCGAGGGCGCGCGCGCCATCACCCGGACGCAAAACCGCTTTGTCGCCGCGACCAAGGTCACCGTGGCCGATACGGTGGGCGCAGGCGATACGTTCAACGCGGGCGCTTTGGCCGCGCTGCATGCGGCGGGGGTATTGACCAAGGCGGGGTTGGAAAACCTGTCCGATGCGGATCTGGACGCCGCTCTGTCCTTGGGCACCCGCGCGGCGGCGGTGACCGTCAGCCGCGCCGGCGCCAACCCGCCGTGGAGCCACGAGCTGTGAGGGCCGTCATCCAGCGCGTCAGCCGCGCCAGCGTGACCGTCGATGGCACCGTGACCGGCGAGATCGGCCCCGGCATGCTGATCCTGATCTGCGCCATGCAAGGCGATGACGAGGCCAAGGCCGATCAAATGGCCGCCAAGATCGCCAAGCTGCGGATATTCAAGGACGAAGCCGGCAAGATGAACAAATCGATCCGCGACATCGGCGGATCGGCCCTGATCGTCAGCCAATTCACCTTGGCCGCCGATCTGCGCGGCAACCGCCCCGGCTTTTCCACCGCCGCCGCCCCGGCCGATGGGGACCGCCTGTACCAGCATTTCACCAAGGCCATCGCCGCCGAAGGCATCCCCACCGCCAACGGCATCTTTGGGGCCGATATGGATGTCAGCCTGAACAACGATGGCCCGGTGACGATCTGGATGGATATGTGACGCCGCAAAATCCTTGACCAAGGATTTTGCAATTTTCTTGTTCCAAGAAAATTGGCCCCGCCCCTAGCGTTGGATCAGTTCCAGCGGGTCATAGACCACGCTGTCCGACCATGCCACCTCGGCAAGGGACGAGGGTTTGATGCGGATCTGGGCACATTCGGCGCGCGTGAAAAACCGCCGGTCGGTCACCACGCCTTCGGGGTCTTTCCAATCGGCGCGCAACTGGCCCGCGACCAGGGTGCAGCGAAAGAACACCTCGACCTGATGAAAGCCGGTTTTGGGATCGTGGAATTCGTTGACCAGGCAGGGCGCGCCGACCTCGATGGAAAGCCCGGTCTCTTCGTGAATCTCGCGCCGAAGATTGTCGGGAAGGCTCTGCCCCGCCCGCGCCCCGCCCCCGGGGGCGCACCACAGATCGGACCGCCCGCCCGAATAGGCGTTGACGAGCAAAAGCCGATCCTCAGCCATAAGAATGGCCCGGACGGCAAGACGGGGGCTGCGTTCTTTCATGGCGGTCACAGTGATCCGGTCGCAAATCTTTGTCCATCGCCGATTTGAACCGCCTCTGGAATTCTCGGCCCCGGGCCACGGTGGCGCAGGATCGCCCCTCCTCCACGTTCCTGCCGCAGCGAGGGGCGCCCCTCCGCAGTTCTCAAAACCTCGATATTTTCCGGGGAACCGGGTCTGATCGCGGCAAACCGCAATCTTGGCGGTCAGGACAAGCTTGACTTCGGGCGCGTCAAGGGGTGTATCGGGGCGACGACACTTCCGCCCCGGAAAGGGAACCAATATGCACGCCTATCGCAGCCATACCTGCGCCCAATTGAACAAGGCCCATGTGGGCGAAACCATCCGCCTGTCTGGCTGGGTCCATCGGGTGCGCGATCACGGCGGCGTTCTGTTCATTGACCTGCGCGATCATTACGGCATCACCCAGCTTTTGGCCGACAGCGACAGCCCGGCCTTTGCCGCGCT
>JALQUQ010000522.1 GCA_023263735.1 Paracoccaceae bacterium
GCTCAAACGGTTTTCGCAGCGCTTCGGCATTCAGGTGTTTCTGGAGCCGGGAGAGGCTGCGATCACCAATTCGGCCTCGCTTGAGGTGACGGTTCTGGATGTCTTGAACAACGGCAAGGACTTGGCAATTGTCGATGCCTCGGTCGAGGCGCATATGCTCGATCTGCTGATCTATCGCCTGTCAGGCAAGATCGAAACCTCGGGCGAGCATCCCTATATGATTTGCGGAAAGTCTTGCCTTGCCGGGGATATTTTCGGTGAGTTTTCCTTTCCGGCGCGGCTGAATGTTGGGGACCGGTTGTCGATTTCCGATGCGGCTGGCTATACGATGGTCAAGAAGAACTGGTTCAACGGCGTCAAGATGCCCAGCATCGTCGTGCGGGAACTGGATGGGTCGATGACCGTCGCGCGCGAATTTGGCTATTCGGATTTCGAGGGGAACCTCGGCTAACGCGGGCAGGTCTGCCTGAACTTTGTCGGGTCGTCGGGCCCGCTCTTCCCTCTGTCCTTGAAGGAGACGGTTCGAAGTGAAACGGAATGTATTGATCATTGGCGCTGGCGGCGTTGCTCAGGTTGTCGCGCATAAATGCGCTCAGCATAACGATCGGCTGGGCGATCTGCACATCGCCAGTCGGACGGTTGCCAAGGCCGAGGCGATCATTCGCTCTGTTCATGCAAAATCGGCGATGAAGGTGCCGGGGCTGTTTCAGGCCCATGCGGTTGATGCGATGAACGTTGCGGCGGTTGCCGAATTGATCCGTGCGACGGGCAGCCAGATCGTGATCAACGTCGGGTCGTCGTTCGTCAATATGACCGTGCTTGAGGCCTGCATCGAAACCGGTGTCGCCTATATGGATACCGCAATTCACGAAGACCCCGAAAAGATCTGCGAAACGCCGCCGTGGTATGGCAATTATGAATGGCAGCGGCGTGACCGGTGCAAGGCCGCAGGCGTGACGGCGATCTTGGGCGTTGGGTTCGACCCCGGGGTTGTGAACGCCTATGCCCGCGTTGCCGAAGGCCTGTTGGACAGCATCACCGCGATTGACATCGTCGATATCAATGCCGGGTCCCATGGTCGCTGGTTTGCCACCAACTTTGACCCCGAGATCAACTTCCGCGAATTCACGGGCACCGTTTATTCGTGGCAAAAGGGGCAGTGGCAATCGAACAAGATGTTCGAAGTTGGCAAAGAGTGGGATTTGCCGGTGGTTGGCACCCAAAAGGCCTATCTGACTGGGCATGACGAGGTGCATTCGCTCTCGGCCCGGTATCCGCAGGCGGATGTGCGGTTCTGGATGGGGTTCGGCGACCATTACGTCAACGTCTTTACGGTGTTGAACTCACTGGGCCTGTTGTCGGAAAAGCCGGTCAAGACGGCCGAGGGGCTTGAGGTCATTCCGCTGAAAGTGGTCAAGGCCGTATTGCCCGACCCAGCGAGCCTAGCCCCCGATTACACCGGCAAGACCTGCATCGGCGATTTCGTGAAAGGCACCAAAGACGGCAAACCGGCCGAGGTGTTCATCTATAACGTCGCCGACCACAAGGAAGCGTTTGACGAGGTGGGCAGCCAAGGCATCAGCTACACCGCCGGTGTGCCGCCGGTTGCAGCGGCTTTGCTGATCGCGGAAGGCACGTGGGATGTGGGCCATATGGCCAATGTCGAAGAGCTGGACCCGGCGCCGTTCATCAATCTGTTGA
>JALQUQ010000523.1 GCA_023263735.1 Paracoccaceae bacterium
CCGAGGGTCGCCGCACAAAGTTTCGGGGCCATGTGCCCCACCAGTTTCGAGCGGCTCCTCCTCCTCCCTGAGCCGTATCGGACCAGCGGCGACCCTCTCTCCTCCTCCCTGAGGGTCGCCGCATTTTTCCCAAATCCCTTCCTGCACGGGCCCTTTGTCGGCCCCCCCATCCGGGCATTGCCAAACCGGTGCTTGCACTTACGCCGGTGATGCGGTTCATCAAGGGCAGCGGGTTTCAGGTGGGGTCGCATGCGTCTTTCTGTCATTTCGGCGGCCTTTGTGGCGGCTTTGGTTGGGTTTGGGTCTACCATCGCCTTGGTTCTGGCGGCCGCGGCAGCGGTGGGGGCCAGCCCGTCGCAGACCGCCAGTTGGGTTCTGGCCGTCTGTCTGGCCAAGGCCATCGGGTCGGGGCTGCTGTCGGTGTGGAACCGGGTTCCGGTCGTGCTGGCGTGGTCGACGCCGGGCGCCGCCCTGATTGCTGCCACAACTGGAATTTCGATGCCGCAGGCGGTTGGGGCCTTTGTTCTGGCGGCGGGTTTGATCGCATTGACGGCGGCGGTGCGCCCCTTGGGCCGTGCGGTTGCCGCGATTCCCGACGGCGTCGCCTCGGCCATGCTGGCGGGCGTGCTGTTGCCCTTTTGCCTGAAGGGCGCGGGCGCGGCCAAGGAATTGCCGCTGCTGATCCTGCCGATGATCGCGGTGTTTCTGGGGATTCGGCGCTGGAATCCGGCGATGGCCGTCTTGGCGGCGCTGGCCGCTGGTCTGGTGCTGGCCTTTGCCACCGGAAGTGCCGATCTGGCAGGCCTGTCGATGACGCCCCCGGTGCCGGTCTTCATCTGGCCCGAATTCGAACCGGGCGTTTTGATCGGTCTGGGATTGCCGTTGTATCTGGTGACGATGGCCAGCCAGAATCTGCCCGGCTTTGCCACGATGCGCGCGCATGGATTTGCGCCCCCGGTCACGCGCGCCTTGGCCGTCTCGGGCACGATTTCGGGCGTTGCCGCCCTGTTCGGGGCCCATACGGTGAACATGGCCGCGATTACGGCGGCGATTTGCATGGGGGATGATGTGCATCCCGATCGGTCGCAACGGTGGCGGGTTGGCCTTGCCTATATGGGGGTCTGGATTTTGCTGGGTGTGTTCAGCCCCGCGATTCTGACCTTGCTGGCGGCCCTTCCCCCGCAGGTGATGACCGCCTTGGTCGCCCTTGCCCTGCTTGGCCCATTGGTCGGGGCCTTGGCGGGGGCCTTCACGCCGGTGGAAACCCGATTTGCTGCCGTGATCACGCTGGCCGTCACCGGGTCGGGCGTCGTGATCTGGGGGGTGGGCGCGGCCATGTGGGGATTGGTTTTCGGCCTTTTGGTTTGGGGCATCGATCAGATCAAAGCCCCAAAACGCCGCTAAAGCACTGCGCCCTTAGAACGGAATGTCATCCGCCTGATCTGCCGCAGTCACAAAGCGGGCCACGATGTTCTTGAACCCCGCCTTTTCAAAATCGATGGCGAGTTTATCCCCCTCGATCCCGATGACACGACCATAGCCGAATTTCTGGTGGAACACGCGATCCCCGACGGAAAAAGCCGAAATGGCATGGCTGTCGATGACGATATTGCGCGCCTCTGACGGTTGCGACATCGGCCGCGCGGATTGCCGATCCTGCAAACGCCGCCAGCCG
>JALQUQ010000524.1 GCA_023263735.1 Paracoccaceae bacterium
CCTGCAACAGGTTCCCGATTGCAATGCCGTCTGGGCGGGCGACCGGATTCTCAAGCTGAAGCCGTCGGATGTGGCCGTGGCCGTCGCCATCGAGGGCGGATTGTTCACCCCGGTTCTGCGGGATGCACATCAGAAATCGCTTTCAGCCCTGTCGGCCGAGATGAAAGATCTGGCGACCCGCGCGAAAACCAAAAAGCTGGCCCCGCATGAATATCAGGGCGGCAGCTTTGCGATTTCCAACCTTGGCATGATGGGCATCGAAAACTTTGACGCCGTGATCAACCCGCCGCATGGGTCGATCCTTGCCGTGGGCGCAGGCCTCAAAAAGCCGGTCGTGCAAGACGATGGCAGCATCGGTGTGGCCACCGTGATGTCGATGACATTGTCGGTCGATCACCGGGTGATCGATGGGGCCTTGGGCGCGGCCTTCCTTGCCGCCGTGGTTGACGCGCTGGAAAACCCGATGGGCATGTTGGCCTGATCGCCCTGCCCGAAAACGAAAAAGGCCCGGAGAGTTCTCCGGGCCTTTTTTCATTCTACTCTCGCCCTCTCAGGCGCAATTGCAGCCGGTCAGTTTCTGATCCATCGACACCGCAGGCTGCGAGCATCCGGCATCGCCAACGATCTTGGCCGGAACCCCTGCCACCGTCTTGTTATGCGGCACATCGGCCAGAACGACCGAGCCCGCCGCAATTCGGCTGCACCGGCCGATGTGGATATTGCCCAGCACCTTGGCCCCGGCACCGATCAGCACACCATCGCCGATCTTGGGATGGCGGTCGCCGTCTTCCTTGCCCGTGCCGCCCAGCGTGACCGAATGCAGCATTGACACATTGTCGCCCACCACCGCCGTCTCGCCGATCACGATGGAATGGGCATGGTCGATCATGATGCCACGGCCGATCTTTGCATTGGGGTGGATATCGACCCCAAACACCTCGGACACGCGCATCTGAACGAAATAGGCCAGATCCCGGCGCCCCGTCGTCCACAGCCAATGGCCAATGCGATAGGCCTGCACCGCCTGATACCCTTTGAAAAAGAGAATCGGCTGCAAATACCGGTGGCAGGCCGGATCGCGGTCATAAACCGCCATCAGATCGGCGCGCGCCGCCGCCCCCAAGGCCGGTTCGCTGCGATAGGCTTGATCCGCAATCTCACGCAGGATCTGCTCGCCCATTTCAGCATTGGCCAATTTAAAGGAAAACCGATAGGCCAAAGCCTGTTCCATCGTCGCATGGTGCAACAGGCTGGAGTGGATCAGCCCCCCCAGCAGGGGATCTTCGCGCACCGCATCCTGAGCCTCTTCGCAGACGCGGTCCCAAACAGGGTCAAGTTGCGTCAGCTTTGGCTTGAGTTCCGCCATGATTGATCCTCCGGTTGCGCGATCTTTAGCAAGTGTAGCAGACTGTTTGACATTTCAACAGTCGATGAAAAGAAAATGCTGATTGACGGCCCATAGTAGAATTCTGATTTTTTTAGTCAAGATTCGTCACCGCCCAGCCAATCCCGCAGAATTTCGATGTCGGGGAGTGTGACCTGATGACCGGCCCCGGGATAGGTTTGAAACCGCACCTCGGCCCCCAAACTGCGAAACACCTTTGCGCTGTCTTGGGCCCGTTTCAGCGGAATGTGCGGGTCGCGGTCGTGAAC
>JALQUQ010000525.1 GCA_023263735.1 Paracoccaceae bacterium
TGAGTTCGGCGCCCGGCGCGTGGTTGATACGCCGATTACCGAGCACGGTTTTGCCGGTATCGCCGTCGGCGCAAGCTGGGGCGGTCTGCGCCCGATTGTCGAGTTCATGACCTTCAACTTCGCCATGCAGGCGATTGACCACATCATCAACTCGGCCGCCAAGACGCTGTACATGTCGGGCGGTCAGATGGGCTCGCCCATCGTGTTCCGCGGTCCGAACGGTGCCGCTGCCCGCGTGGGCGCCCAGCACAGCCAGGATTACGCGGCATGGTACGCGGCCATTCCGGGCCTCAAGGTCTGCATGCCCTATTCGGCTGCCGATGCCAAAGGTCTGTTGAAAACCGCGATCCGCGATCCGAACCCGGTGATCTTCCTTGAAAACGAGATCCTGTACGGGCGGTCGTTTGACGTGCCGACCGACCCGGATTTCACCATTCCCTTCGGCAAAGCCTCGATCATGCGGGTGGGCACGGATGTGACGCTGGTGTCCTTTGGGATCGGTGTGTCGCATGCCTTGGCCGCTGCCGAGGAACTGGCAAAGGAAGGCATCAGCGCCGAGGTCATCAACCTGCGCACCCTGCGCCCGATCGACTATGACACGGTTCTGGCTTCGGTTCAGAAGACCAACCGCTGCGTTACGGTGGAAGAGGGCTTCCCGGTGGGGTCGATCGGCGATCACCTTGCCAGCACGATCATGCAGCGCGCCTTTGACTATCTGGACGCGCCGGTGATCACCTGCACCGGCAAGGATGTGCCGATGCCCTATGCCGCGAACCTTGAGAAATTCGCGCTGATCACCCCGGCGGAAATCACCGCCGCCGTGAAATCTGTCTGCTACCGCTAAGGGAGGGAACCATGGCAACCGAAATCTTGATGCCGGCCCTCTCTCCCACGATGGAGGAAGGCACACTCGCCAAATGGCTGGTGAAAGAAGGTGACACCGTATCCTCCGGTGACATCATCGCGGAAATCGAAACCGACAAGGCCACGATGGAATTCGAGGCCGTCGACGAAGGCAAAATGGGCAAGATCCTGATTGCCGAGGGCACGGCCGGGGTGAAAGTAAACACCCCCATCGCCGTGCTGTTGGAGGATGGCGAAGACGCCTCGGCCGTTGTTGCAGCGCCCAAAGCCGCGGCTCCGGCCGTTGCTGCACCTGCGGCTGCGGCCCCTGTTGCGGCATCGGCCCCGGCGGCTGCACCGGTGGCATCGGGGGCGCGGGTCTTTGCCTCGCCCTTGGCACGTCGCATTGCCAAGGAAAAGGGCATCGATCTGACCACGGTCGCAGGCTCGGGCCCCCATGGCCGGATCGTGCGCGCCGATGTCGAGGGCCTGACCCAAGCGCCCGTCGCGGCGGCCCCTGCCCCCGTGGCCGCGGCGGCTCCGGCAGCCCCTGCCCCGGCGGCCAAAGCCCCGTCTGCGGGTCTCTCGGCCGAAACGGTGATGAAGATGTACGCCGACCGCGCCTTTACCGAGGTGCCGTTGGACGGCATGCGCCGCACCATCGCGGCCCGCACAAGGTATGCGATCACCTGCGACAGGTCAAGGCCAAAACATCCCCCCACGGCGGCGGCCACTGCCAGACGCCGACAGGCTCGACCGCTTCGAGCCCGTCCATCCGCAGGGAGACCGCGTCGCGGCCGTGG
>JALQUQ010000526.1 GCA_023263735.1 Paracoccaceae bacterium
TTCCAGATCCTTGATCGCCGCGACCACACGCTGGGTGGTTTCATCGGTCTGTTCCAAGGTCGTGCCCGGCGGCAATTCCAACGAAACCGAAATGCGGCTGACGTCTTCGGGCGGCAGGAACGAACCCGGCACCTGCAACATGAAGTAGATCGACACGATCAGAACGCCGATGGCCCCCACCAACACCAGATAATAGCTGTTGATATAGTGCTTGGGCGCCTTGAGGATGCGCAGGACCAAGGCCGCGACCAGACCAGTTACGGCCACGGGAATGTTGACCAACCAGGCGAGGAATGACAGCATTCCGGGCAGCTTTGACGGCCAGTTCCACAGCGGGCGCAGGGCCTGCCATTCGGGCAACAGCGCCGAAACGCGGGTCACGTGCAGCAGGTTCGGCCAGCGCAGTTTGCTGTCGATCAAGAACCGCGACAGACCCATATAGCCGCGCATGATGGCGCCATCCTTATGGTCGCCATGCCCCTCGGCATCTTTGGCGCGCATCAGATAGGCCGCCATCAAGGGCGTGATCAAGCGCGCCACCAACAGCGAGAACATCACCGCAATCGCAACGGTCATCCCGAATTGCCGGAAATACTGGCCCGGAATGCCCGGCATGAACGACACCGGCACAAACACCGCGATGATGGTAAAGGTGGTCGCAATCACGGCCAGACCGATTTCATCGGCGGCTTCGATGGCCGCGCGATAGGGCGTTTTGCCCATTCGGATGTGCCGCGCGATATTTTCAATCTCGACGATGGCGTCATCCACCAGAATGCCGGTCGCCAGAGTCAACGCAAGGAAGGACACAAGGTTCAGCGAAAACCCCAAGAGATCCATCGCGTAAAAGGTGGGAATGGCCGAAAGCGGCAAGGCGACGGCCGAAATGATCGTCGCACGCCAGTTTTTCAGGAAGGCCAGCACCACCAGAACGGCCAGAATTGCGCCCTCGATCAGCGTATGCAGGGCGGATTCATAGTTGCCATAGGTATAGAACACCGTTTCATCGACGATCTTGATCTCGACCTTGGGGTGATCGGCGCGCAGTTGTTCGATTTGGGCGTTGACCGTTTCGGCCACCGAAATTTCCGAAGCCCCCTTGGCGCGGTAAACGGCAAAGGTCACCACCTGTTCACCGTTCAGACGCGAAAAGCTGCGCAGTTCTTCATAGGTGTCAACCACTTCGCCCAGGTCTGACACGCGCACGTGACGGCCAGACGGCAGGGCGATGGTGGTTGCCGCCAATTTCGCCACGGTTTGGGCATCGCCCAAGGTGCGAATGGCCTGTTCGCCCGACCCCAATTCCCCCCGGCCCGAGCCCATGTTGGCATTGGTCGCGCGGATTTGCTGGTTTACGGCAGCGGCTGAAATGCCAAAGCTGCTGAGCTTGACCGGGTCAAGCAGCACGCGGATTTCGCGGTCGGCCCCGCCGAAACGTTCGACCCGCCCGATCCCGGTGCGGCCCTGCAAACTGCGGGTCACGACGTCATCGACGAACCACGACACCTCTTCCAAGGTCATATCGGGCGCGCTGACCGCAAAGGTCATGATCGCCTGCCCTTCGACGTCGATCCGGCTGACGATGGGCGCCTCGATCGAGCCGGGCAGGCTGCCGCG
>JALQUQ010000527.1 GCA_023263735.1 Paracoccaceae bacterium
TGCGCATCGACATGTCGGAATTCATGGAAAAGCATTCGGTGGCCCGTCTGATCGGCGCGCCTCCGGGGTATGTGGGTTATGACGAAGGCGGTGTTCTGACCGAAGCCGTGCGGCGCAGACCCTATCAGGTGGTGCTATTTGACGAGGTGGAAAAGGCACATCCCGATGTGTTCAACGTGCTTTTGCAGGTCTTGGATGATGGCCGACTGACCGATGGTCAGGGTCGTGTGGTCGACTTTAAACAGACGTTGATCATTCTGACCTCGAACCTTGGGGCGCGCAGCTTGTCGGAATTGCCTGACGGCGCCGATGCCGCCCTAGCCAAACGTGAAGTTGAGGATGCGGTCCGCGCCCATTTCCGGCCCGAATTTCTGAACCGTCTGGATGAGCAAATCATCTTTGACCGGCTGACCCGTGCCAATATGGGCGGGATTGTCGAAATTCAGCTCAAGCGGCTGGAAAAGCGCCTTGCTGCCCGCAAGATCACGCTGAATCTGGACGAAACCGCCAAGGACTGGCTGGCCGATGAAGGCTATGATCCGGTGTTTGGGGCCCGCCCGCTAAAGCGGGTCATTCAGCGCCAATTGCAGGACCCGCTGGCCGAAATGCTGTTGTCGGGCGAATTGCTGGACGGGAGCGAGGTGCGGATCACGGCTGGCCCGGGTGGGCTGGCAATCGGTGATCGGATCGTGCCCGGCCGCCGCGACCGACCGACCGTCGCCGTGGTGCATTGATGTCAAAAGGGGCCGGAGACCGGCCCCTTTTTCTTAGGCCAGAGTGAAATGGTACAGGGCCGCGCCGACAAGCGCTGAAAACGTCAAGACGGTCGCGATCCCAAGCTTGAACCGGAACACCGCCAAGAGGGCCAAAATGGTCAGCGCAGCGGCTGGCCAGTTGATCGATTGCAGGCGGGGAACCTGCACTGAGATGGCGCCCCATTCGATCAGGATCGTTTGTGACCAGATCAGGTGGACGGCAAACCAGATCGCCAGATTCAGGATGACCCCCACCACCGACGCCGTCACGGCCGACAGGGATGCCGAGAGGGTACGGTTGGTCCGCAGCCGTTCCATCCAGGGCGCACCCAAGAAGATCCATGCAAAACAGGGCGCAAAGGTGACCCAAGTTGCCAGCAACCCACCCAAGGTGGCCGCAAGCATCGGGTTCGGAGAACCTGCCTCGCGAAGTGCCCCCATGAAACCCACGAATTGCAGAACCATGATCAGCGGGCCGGGCGTGGTTTCCGCCATCCCCAGACCGTCGAGCATTTCGCCGGGCGTCAGCCATCCATAAGTGCCAACGGCCTCTTGGGCGACCCAGGCCAAGACGGCATAGGCCCCGCCAAAGGTCAGCACCGCCAGTTTTGAAAAATAGGTGGCGATATCGGTGAAAACCGTTTCCGGCGCCAGAATGGCCAAGGCCGCAACCGGCAAAAGCCACAGCGCCAGCGCCGCAAGACCGGCCCGAAACGCGGCTTTGGTCTGGAATGCCGAAGCGGTTGCGCCGCCCAGCAGGGTCTCGGCATCCGATATTTCGCTCTTTCCGGCTGGGCCGTGCCCACCCCCGCCATCAAAGGACCTGACCCCACGGATTGCCGCGATCCACCCCAAACCTG
>JALQUQ010000528.1 GCA_023263735.1 Paracoccaceae bacterium
CTTTTTCCTCAAGAAGCTTTTTCTTGAGCTTATTAATTGTATTTGTTGATAATTTTCTAACCATAGCTGTTTATTTAATACTGTATATTACACATTTTCTAATTAAAGTACACAAATTTCAAAATTTAAAACAATTAAAATTTACTCAGGCCCAAAAGCGTCGCCAACGATACCAGAACCGATTGCGCTGCGGGCAGGGGGGATTCTGTCACCAGAACCGTATCGCCGGGCATGACGCTAAAGGCACGGGCCGCAAACAGGGCATCCCCCTGTGTCAGGTCAAAGGTAAAGACGACATCGGTTTTTGGCGGGCCCTTGCCATCCGGGCGCACGGCCGACGCCGCATAGTTGCGCAGGATCAGCACGCCCTTTGGATCGGCGCGGGTGTCGGAAAGCCCGCCGACAATCGACATCGCCTCCAGCGCGGTGATGCGATCCTTTTCGAAATAGATCAGCTTTTCGCTGCCCGTCGCGCCCAAGGCGGTGAAATAGCGGTCATCCTCTTCGACCAAAAGCTTGTCGCCGCCCCGCATCGCTGCATCCAAACTGCCGTTTTCCAGCAAACGGCTGGCGGAAATCTGATAGGTTTGGCCGTCGCGGATCAGCCGAATGATCGGGTTGCGCAGGCCGGGCGCAATGCCCCCCCCTTGCGCCAGCATCGACAACACGCTCAGGTCGCGGTCGGGCATAGGATAGGTGCCGGGCCGCTGCATCCCCGAGACCAGATCAACGGCATTCTGGCTGCCTGCCTGCGCGCTCAACACCACCTGAGCGGCGGGCGAAACCTCGGCCACGCGGGCCTGAACCTCTTCGCGGGCCCGGTCAACGCTTGCGCCGCTGACCACCACTTCGCCAACATAGGGAATGAAAATCGTGCCCTTGGGCGAAACGGTCAGGCCCGGCATGGCAACCTGCTTTGCCCCCGGCGGAACGAGGAGCGAGTTTTCCGAGCTGTCCCAGATCGTCAGGTCGACGGTGTCGCCGCCGCGCAGAACGGTGCCCGCGGCACCGCGCCCGCCCTTCAGCCAACGATAGCCGGGCGCGGGCAGGCCGGGCCAGTCCGCGATCTGGTGCAGGTTCGTCTTGGACACGGACACCACCGCAAAGGTCGCTGCCGGATCGGCCGCACCGCCCAGAATCTCGGATGTGACGGCCGCACCCCGGGGGGCATTACAACCCATGGTGGGCAGGGCCAGCACAGAACACAATGCAATGATAATTGTCTTGCCCACACCGTGACCTTGAAGAAAGGGAAGGTTCCCCTCTCTCCTAGCTTAGCAGGTTCGGAAATAAAACGCCTTTTCCGGCAGTTGGGTCAAATATTCCGCAACTTTGACGGGCGGTTTGCCCGGGGTCAGCCGGCGGGCCGATCCAAGCGCCGCCCCCACAGGTCGTATTCGCCAGCCTCTTCCACCTCGACCCGCACAATGTCGCCGGGGGTGAGGTCATCGAAATCCGCGTCGATGAACAGATTTCCGTCGATTTCCGGTGCATCGGCCTTGGTGCGGCAGGTCGCGCCCTCTTCATCCACCTCATCGACGATCACATCCAGGATCTGGCCAACTTTGGCGGAAAGCTTTGCCTCGGAAATGGCT
>JALQUQ010000529.1 GCA_023263735.1 Paracoccaceae bacterium
TGACGGGTGATCGCGGGAATGATCTCGGCCCAGTTGTGGTAATTGGGCGGGTTCAGGCCGTTGACGATCAAATCCACCCCTTGGGCCGCGTCTTGCATATCGCTGCCGCGCCGAAAGGGGCGGACCGTCCATCCACGGGCCTGCAATTCCTGCGCAACCGCGCCCCCAAATCCACCATTTGATCCTAGGATCAGCGCGGTCTTTTCCATGTTGGCTCCCTTTCTTGCGGTTCAACATGGAGGGCAATTGTGACAAATAAAATTGCATGAATTCGATGATGTGGTATTCATTATTGAATGGATAATCCCGATTGGTCCCTGATCCGATCTTTTCTTGCAACGGCGCGACGGGGGTCGCTGTCGGCCGCCGCCCAAGAGCTTGGCCTTAGTCAGCCTTCGTTGGGGCGCCACATCTCCCAGCTTGAGGCGCAACTGGGCGCAGCCCTGTTCCAACGGCACGCCACAGGGCAACGGATCACCGAATTGGGGAAATCGTTGTTGCCGATGGCCGAGGCCATGGAGCTGGCCGCGAAAGCCATTGCTTTGACGGCCGCCTCCACCGAAGAAACGCTTCAGGGGACGGTTCGGATAACGGCCAGCAGAATCGTGGCGCACTTCTACCTTCCGCGCCTGATCGCCGACCTCTTGGTCAAGGAACCCCTCCTTCAGATCGAAGTTGTCGCCACCGACCAATCTGACAACCTGTTGTTTCATGAGGCCGACATCGCCCTGCGCATGTACCGCCCAACGCAGCCTGATATCGTGACCCGGCATGTCACCGATTATGCGATGAGCCTTTATGCCTCGACCGACTTTCTGCACCGTCATGGCGAACCGCAGACGCAGGCCGCACTCTTGGCGCTTCCCTTTGTCGGATTTGACCGCAGTGATCTGATCCTGCGGCTGATGGCCCAATTCGGGATCGAGCGGCGGCGCGAGGATTTTCCCATTCGATGCGATGACCAACTGGTGCATTGGAATCTGGTGCGGGCCGGGGCGGGCATTGGGGCGATCCACTGCCGCATCGGTGACAAGGACCCGCGGGTTCAGCGCATCGCCCCATTTCTGCACCTGCCCGCCTTGCCGCTATGGATCGCCACGGCCGAACAACTTTCGCAAAACAGGCGCATCCGAAGGGTTTGGGATCATCTGGTTTCGGGTCTTTCCCAGCAAGAAAACCCCAATTCCCTTGACCACGCGACCGAGCTTGGCTAGGCCCCACTCAACCGAAAAAACAGGAGCCTTCCCGTGGCAAATCCCTCGATTCTGATCCTCGCCGGTGACGGCATCGGCCCCGAAGTTATGGGCGAAGTGAAAAAGATCATCACCTGGATGGGTGACAAGCGCGGCGTTCATTTCGATGTCAGCGAAGATCTGGTTGGCGGCTGTGCCTATGACAAGCACGGGACCCCCCTGCATGACGACACCATGGCCAAAGCGCAGGAAGTGGACGCTGTCCTCTTGGGCGCCGTGGGCGGCCCGAAATACGACAAACTGGATTTCAGCGTAAAGCCCGAGCGCGGCCTGCTGCGTCTGCGCAAGGAAATGGACCTGTACGCCAACCTGCGCCCGGCGCAGTGCTTTGACGC